>JAHEBB010000115.1 GCA_024642575.1 Trueperaceae bacterium
CGGCAATAAACTTTGACCCCCAAGGCTCGAGCAGTTTTCTAGCCACCGCAAAGGTTCCGCCAAATAGCTCTTTTGATACCACAAAATTGGTTCCTGGACGCGCCAGCGCAAAGAGAATCGTAGTAGTCGCCGCCTGCCCCGAACTTAAGGCCACACCCCCTTTTCCGCCTTCAAGTGCCACCAGGCGGTCAGTAAAAGCTTGCACCGTGGGGTTATGCATACGCCCATATTGATTACCTTTTTGCTTACCCGAAAATACATCAGCGGCGGTTTCGGCATCATCAAAGGTAAAGCTACTGGTGGCATAAATGGGCACAGCCCTGGCTTTTGTGCTTGGGTCAGCGCTTTCCTGACCGGCATGAAGTTGTAAAGTGTCGAAATCGTAGTCAGACATAAAAAACCTTTCAAGGATTTGGGTTTATACCATACTCTCTAATTTGCTCTATAATTTGCGCTTGATTAAGCGCTACTTCTTGATGACCTGACAAATCTCCCAAAAGTAGCAGTAATACTATCCAATCTTTTGCCGAAGCCTCACTTACACTCTTCCCCGTATTAAAGTTTGGAACTAACGCCGAAACGGGTACCCAGAGATTATTAGGAATATCTTCATGATAAAACGCTAATAAGTTTGTCCAATGACCCCAGTTAAACTCAGGTGGAAAAGCAAGACAGTGTAAACTACCCACACCCTCTGAAGCGACAGGGGTATTATCAGAAAAAATCGAATAGGAGTCAGCCTTTACCGAGATCATTGCATAGTGTTGATCAACTTTACCCTCCGCAACATTTTGGCAATAGGGCATAGATGCTATTGAAAGAGCAAAATGGGCTCGAGCTTTTGGCGAAAACGCTTCAGAAACCTGTAACTCTCCCTTATCAATAACACTCATATCCCGCATGTCAATAACTTGGAAATTAAGATTCAAAGAAGACAGGAAATCAATGTCTACTATATTCATGCCCCCATAAAAATAAGCAGCCAAATCCTGTTCATCTGGAGACCCATAGATTACTTGAGAACTTGCGAAACCAAACCAAGTTGCGAGCATTAAAATCAAACCAACTAACGCTTTATTCCTCATATTAATTTCCCTCTCCAACTCCTTGCTTTCTCAGACAAAATTCTCTATGACCTGTTCGGTACTCAAAATGCTGGCATATTCCCCTTGTAAATTTGCCAGTGATAGGGCGTGCACACGCTCTGCTGTATGCCACTCACCTCTTAAATCTTCTTTATCAAAGGTAGCCGTAGCATCTTCGACCACTATGGTATCGAAGCCTAGATTCCCTGCCATACGCGCAGTTGCTTCAACTGAATTATTGGTAATAACACCCACAATAACTAGACTCGTTATCTTTTTAGCACGTAGATAAGGCTCGAGCTCGGTACCTATAAAGGCGCTGTTAGTTCTTTTTTGAACAACCAATTCACCCGCTAAAGGTTTCACCTCATCTTTAAACTCAACGCCTATCTGACCAGGGCGGTAGGTAGACGCTGGTTCTTTTGAAAGATGCTGCACATGAATAATAGGCCAGCCCAGCGCGCGCCACTGGGCTAAAAGTAGCTTAATCTTGGCTTCTGCATCAGGGTTATTGCGCCGGCCCCAACTATAGTGATCTATTGCCTTTTGGACATCAACAATAAGGAGTGCGGTGAGAGACATCGTAGAATTAAGCAGCAACGGGTTGTTTGGATTTTGCTAATGCATTAGCAAAATCTTCTAATATGTCATCAATGTGTTCAATACCAACTGACACCCGCACCATACCTGCCCCAACCCCTGCGGCCTTCAGCCCTGCCTCATCTAATTGTGAATGGGTTGTACTTGCTGGATGCGTCACGGATGTTTTTGCATCTCCTAGATTAACCAGCCTCGAGGCTAATTTGACATTATTCAAAAATGCCTTACCGGCATCTCTGCCACCCTCGAGCTCAAATGTAACAATACTTCCAGCGCCTTTGGGAAAATCTTTTTGAGCTCTGGCATAGTAAGGGCTGTCTGGCAAACTTGGGTGATGAACTGAGGCAACATTGGGCTGTTTGGTTAACCACTGGGAAAGCTTTTCAGCATTTTCCATGTGGCGCTCAGCTCTCAATGAAAGGGTTTCTATACCCTGTAAAAATAAGAAAGCATTTTGCGGCGCCATAGCAGCACCCAAATCACGCAGACCTTCAACCCTTGCCCGAATGACAAAGGCAATATTGCCAAAAGGCCCCTTAACACCAAAAACATCTCCGATAACTAGTCCATGATAGCTCGCATTGGGTTGACTAAAACCAGGATAACGTGGGCTATTCCAGTCAAAACTACCAGCATCTACAATTAAGCCGCCAATAGCTGTGCCGTGACCATTAATCCACTTTGTTGCTGAGTGTATAACCACATCGGCACCGTGTTCGATGGGTCTGTAAAGATAGCCTCCCATGGCTGTTGTGTTATCAACCAAAACAGCTACGCCTTTTTCGTGGGCAACCTTGGCAATAGCCGCTAAGTCAGGTAAAGCTAATGACGGATTTGGAATAGACTCAATATAAACAGCCTTGGTTTTATCATCAATAAGGGCTGCAAATTCTTCAGGATCATCTTTTGAGGAGGTGAATTTAACATTGATTCCCAATCTTGGTAGGGTTACCTTAAACATGTTTAAGCTACCACCATAAAGGTTAGGCGAAGCCACAATATTATCGCCTGCATCAGCCAGATTAGTAATCGCAAGGAATTCAGCGGCGTGACCTGAGGCTACCGCAAGAGCTGCCACACCCCCTTCTAGCGCAGCAATACGCTTTTCTAAAACATCATTGGTTGGATTCATGATGCGCGTATAGATATTGCCAAACTCTTGCAAAGCAAAAAGCCGTGCAGCATGATCTGCATCATCAAAGTTATAGGCGGTTGTTTGATAAATAGGGACAGCTCTTGATTTGGTGGTTGCTTCGACTTCTTCTTGACCTGCATGAATTTGTAGAGTTTCAAAACGGTAAGGCATATGGGGCTCCTTTGAATAGAATGTATTTTACGAATTTTAATTTTTAGTACCTGATTGTTAGTACCTAGTACCTAGTTAAAAATGTATCTAACTTAGCTAGGTACTCATTGCTAGGAACTAGGTCCTTTAAAAGCGACAGCACAAAACCACAGCCTACAAGCTGCACTCTGTACTACCGCTTAAAACATTCGATGATGTTTTTGGCTTCGCTTTACTCCAGCGATCATAACGACCTCCTTATCTATCCAAAAGCGCACTATCCTAGCTATTGCCTTTGGCTGGATTTAGCACCCATCTATATGAAGATTGGTTGCTGCGACATCATAGGGCCAGATCCCTCAGTCGCTCTGGATAAGCACCGCACATTTGCAGTAAAAAGTAGTAAAACACATTTTTTGTCAACTTGCAAGCAAGCCAAAAAAAGCTCTCTGTTCTAATAATCTAATTAGTCTCGTAAAACAAAGGCGTCTGGCTCATCAGCCAAATTTATAAACCCGTCTGCCAAATCTAAAAGTTCTTGGTTGGAAGTGTCTTTAAAGGCAACGACTTCTACTCGTCGCCCCCTAGCCTGAGCCAGCTCGAGCAAAGGTACAAAATCACCATCACCACTTGCCAACACTATAATATCCAGGTAATCCCAGGCCTTAATAATATCAACGGCAATCCCCATATCCCAGTCACCATCAATTGCGGTATGTCCACCTTCAGAAGTCTGCAAGTAACGAACTTTCTTACGTTTTACGCGGTAACCTAAACTCGAAAGCTTGGTAACAAAACCAAAGGCATTATTCGCACCCTCACGCTCTATCACATAAGCATTGGCTTGCTGTATCTCTCGGTTTTTGGCAGCCAGCTCGAGCAGCTTTTCATAATCAACCTGTTTAGCCACTGTTGTTTTTGCCGAATAATAAAGATTCTGAGTATCAACAAATAAACCTACACGTAACCCCGTAAACTTTACCGACATGGACATTCCTTCGATTTCTTAAGCCTTGTTAACCCTTTTAACACTTCACCCACAACCCTGACCCAATGAGTCCATAGCTCAAAGTATTCAACCAGTATAAGCAAAAAAACCATAGGGCATCTAAAGATTGTTACTAACTGAATAAACAAGCTAGATTTAAGCCTGTTATGCTGGTTACTAGAAACTCGAGCCTCTTATTGGAGATCTATGAAACTTATAACTGCCGAATCCGTGACTGAGGGCCATCCTGACAAACTGGCTGACCGTATCAGTGACAGCGTATTAGATGCCATATTAGCGATTGACCCTATGGCAAGGGTTGCCTGCGAAACCATGTTAAGTAAAGGGCTTGCCCTAGTTACAGGTGAAATTACCTGTGACGGCTATGTCGATATACAGGCCATTGTGCGAAAAGCGGTCAGCGAAGTTGGCTACACCAAAAGCACCTATGGGTTTGATGCTGACTATAGCGCTGTACTGGTAGCCATTAGTGAGCAGTCTCCTGATATTGCTCTGGGGGTAAATGCTGCCACAGAGGCAAGCTCTGGCGATCAATATGACCTAGTGGGTGCTGGCGATCAGGGGTTAATGTTTGGGTACGCCACCGATGAAACCCCTGAACTTATGCCTTTGCCCATCAGCTTAGCCCATAAACTCACCAAGCACCTTGCAAATCTGAGAAAGAACCAAACTCTGCCCTATTTAAGACCTGATGGTAAGGCTCAAGTCACAATCGCCTACGATGGAGACAAGCCTGTTTATGTCAAAACCGTTGTTATTTCGACGCAACACGATGATGATATAGAATTGGCGAGTTTACGCAAAGATATTGAGCATTATTTAATTAGAGAAGTCATCCCTTCTGATATGCTCAGAGACGATACTGTCTTTTATATAAACCCAACAGGGCGCTTTGTTATTGGGGGGCCGCAAGGTGATGCCGGGCTTACCGGCAGAAAAATTATTGTCGATACTTATGGTGGCGCTGTTCCGCATGGTGGCGGCGCTTTTAGTGGTAAAGACCCTACCAAAGTTGATAGGAGCGCAGCTTATTACGCCCGCTACATTGCCAAAAATATCGTAGCGGCAGGGTTAGCCAAACGCTGCCAGATTCAACTTGCTTATGCAATTGGGGTTGCCAGACCCGTCGGCATGTATATTGATAGTTTTGGCACAGCAGTTATGTCAGATGATGCCCTGAGCAGGTTAGTAAGCACTATGTTTGACGCCAGACCCGCAGCTATTATTGATCAGTTACAGCTTCGTAAGCCTATTTATGCAGCAACCAGTAGTTATGGTCACTTTGGACGGAGTGAATTCCCTTGGGAGAAAACCGATAAAGTAAGCCTGCTCAACGCTCGAGCCTAAGCCCAATAAAAAAAGCGAGGGTATTTAATCCCTCGCCTTAAGTTTTTAAAGAACAATTAACGCCCAGAATTGGTCAGTTTAGTTGCAGTAACGGCCTCTGGAATAATAGTTTTCTTCAGCTCATTTTCATCGATATTGCCATAGCCGTAACCGTAACCTGTACCTTGACTGGCCTCACGCGAGACATGAGTTGCTACCACACCAATCATCCTGACACCAATGCGTTTTAAGAGTTCTACCATAGCGCGAACCTGACGACGATCCGTTTTTTGCTGATTAGCAACAAGCAATGTTCCGGTACATAAAGGAGCAATGGTTAAGGTATCGGCAACTGCAAGAACTGGAGCAGAGTCAATAATGATGACATCGTATTCTTTACGCCAGCTATCTAAACTTTCACGGAAGCCGGCGCTTAAAAGCTCAGCAGCTTGCGCTGTAGGTTCAAAGCTCGGAATCACATTTAAAGTGTAGCGCCCACCGATAGGAATAATGGCAGGTTGGTTTGGTCCATAAGGATTGCGCAACCAGCGCTCGAGCGGCGTTACTTTTCTGTCTTGGCTAATGCGGTATTCGCCTGCAATAACAGGCTTACGCAAATCGGCATCTACCAGAAGAGTACGGTAATTATTTCTAACAAAACTTTCTGCCAAACTTAAAGACACACTTGACTTACCTTCAGAAGCGCTCGAGCTTGTTACCAGAATAACTTTGGGCTGAGCTTCTGCCATTGAAAAGAGCAGGTTTGTCCTTAGATAGCTAATCGCTTCATTGGGTAATCTACGGGTATCACTTGGAAGCTTCGGAAAGCTAGCTAATACAGGAAGACCACTCACGGCAGCCAAGTCATCGACATCGCGCAAACGGGTATCAAGCGCAGATCTAAGCAGCAAAATACCGTAGCTAAAAATGATACCCAAGAGTATCGCTAATGCCGTGTTAAATACAGGGCGAGGCGCAACCTGATCCAGCGGCGAAACCGCAGGTCTAATGATCGTAAGGTAAGAGCTTGCTGTATCTAATGATGCTTGCAAATTAGATACTCGGTCTAATCTATCGACCAAATCAATCTGCAAATTGTCTATCTGCTCTTTGGGTCCATTTTGAGATTGTTGTGCCAAAATCTGTTGGCGTAAACTCTGAATCTGTTGTTCTAAGGAGGTAACCGCATTGGTCAAATCTTCACGAGCACGGTTTTTATCCCAGGTAACAAGAGCACTTGAAAGCTCATTGGCAACAAGTGCAGCTTCTTCACGAGAGGGTGAGGTGTAGGCGATTTTAATAAGGCTCGAGAGTTCTTGCCATGAGCCGGTACTTGAAATCGTAATCGTTACTTTTTCTCTAAACTTTTCTACATCACGCTGGGTCGGCTCTGCCATACCCGAATTTTTCATAGCAGCAATGAGTACAGGTTCACTTTCAGCAACCGTTCTATAAACCTGAACATCGAGCGGGCTAGCCAGATAGCCGCCCCCAGCCGTACCAAACTCACTGCTTCTCGAGGCAACAATGACTGCTTCAGAACGGTAAGAAGCAGGCAAACGGGTACTCACAATAAAGGCTGCTGCACCTGCAATCAAAGATACGAGTAGAGCAAGAAGCAAACCTCTTCGTAAAAATCTTAAAACATCACTAAAACTTGTATTTAGCTCTTGCTGCATATCGTCTCTATTCCCAATCCCACTGTCATTTTTGTTAAAAACATGAAAAGCTCCGTTAAAAAACCATTATTTACTATATTCATTGTGACAAAAATACAAAACTACACTAACGAAGTCATCACAGCTATCTCTACTTTAGCAAATATCTTAAGAACGAGCGTGAATCTCTACTCAGTAACTCAGAGGATAAAGAAAAAAAAGGTTGCATAACTATCAAATTTTTGATGGATAGAGGTAAAAGGGTGCATAAAATTCCAAAACTGCGCTCAATCCATTTGAGCAAACTATGGCAATACCATATAGACAAAACGGTAACGGTATTGCCAAGTGGGTGCCACCAGTACTCATGTTGATGGTTTTAGGGTACAGCTGCTTCTAAAATCAAAAAACCATTTGCGGTCTACTAAAGCAAATAACGGAGGATTTATTTATGGAAACTATCGCTGAAGCAAAAAACGACACAAAGCTTTATGAAACACGCATCGATATTAAAGAATCGAATCGCAAAAAGCTCATAGCCCTTTTAAACCAACATCTTGCGGATACCTTTGACCTTTATTCCCAAACAAAACAAGCTCACTGGAATGTAAAAGGTATTCATTTTATACAATTGCATGAATTTTTTGACCTGCTAGCCGCTAGCATTGAGCCCTTTAGTGACATGATCGCAGAGCGTGTGACTGCCCTTGGCGGCGTCGCTCACGGCACAACTCGCATGGCTGCCAAACACTCGAGCCTAAAAGAAATGCCAAACATCTCTGATGGTAAAGTCTATCTTGAAGCCCTCGCTGATCGCTACGCAGTTTATGCTCGCTCAACCCGAGAAGCTATTGAAAAAAGCGGCAAAATTGACGACCCTACGACCGAAGACTTATTCACAGAAATATCTAGAATAGTAGACAAAGACCTCTACTTTATTGAATCTCATCTTCAGGGAAAATAGGCTTAAAGTTTAGATAAGGAGTCATCATGCAGGAAGTAAAGCTTGGAGAGCTAGACTCGGACATGCGACTGAAGAAATGGATGATCAGGTTCTAAAATCTGGCGTTTAGGCTCCCCAGAACCTAGCCAGCTTAGTGCCAAAAATGAACATTAGTTTGGCAATTCTTAATTATGATGCTTTTTAAATTTATGAAATGAGTCCGAGGCTTTTCGTCATCAATTAATATTCCAATTGAAATTTTAGCTTTCATAGGTTTGCAAGACGTGCTCGAGCGTTTTTTGCTGACTATGAAACAAATCCCAGTCTTCTTGATCTTTAAGAATGGTACCTAGCGTTGCCTCAATAATCGTCATATCAAGCTTGCCCTGATGCAAACTTACCAATGCCTGTGCCCAATCCAGGCTCTCGGCAACACCTGGAACTTTGTTAAAATGCATATCCCTTAAATGCTGCATAAAGCCTGCAATTTGCCTGGCAAGCTGCTCATTTATATCGGGCAAGTGCGTTTGAATGATGCTGACTTCTTTATCAAAACTAGGATAAGCCTGCCACAAGTAAAGACAGCGGCGCCGTAAGGCATCAGAGAGTTCTCGTATACGGTTACTGGTCAAGATGACATAAGGACGATTTTTGGCTTTAAGGGTGCCCAGTTCAGGTATAGTCACTTGAAACTCGCCTAAAAGCTCGAGCAAAAAAGCCTCAAACTCTTCATCTGCTCTATCAATTTCGTCAATGAGTAAAACAGGAGGTTTATCTAATTGACTGATTGCCTCTAGCAATGGCCGACGAAGCAAAAATTCTTCAGAAAAAATGGCAGCTTCGCGGTCTTTAAGCGATTCACCGCTATTTTCTGTCAGGCGAATATGCAACATTTGCTTCGGATAATTCCATTCATATAGTGCCGTTGAGGTATCTAGGCCTTCATAGCACTGCAAGCGAATAAGCTTTGTACCTAAAACATCGGCAAGCACTTTAGCACTGGCTGTTTTTCCCACACCGGCTGGCCCCTCAACCAAAAGTGGTTTTTGCAACGCCATAACCAAGCGCAGGGCAGTCGCCAATTTGTCATCGGCAATATAGTTGTGCTTAGCAAAACTGGCTTGAATTGCCTGCGTACTGTCAAAGATCGGCATTCTAGCTACTTACGCCCGCTATTTGCAAATACTTTTCAGGATCTTTTATAAACTGATGTTTGCAATTTGGGCAGCAAAAATAATAGGTTTGCTCTTTATACTCAGTACTATGTCGGGCGCTGGCCATACTGACCGACATTTGACAAACGGGGCAGTGGGCTTCAGCCTCTAAAACCTCAGCCGCTACGCGAGCTGCCTGTCTGCGCAATTGAATCATTTCCGCCAGAATGGATACAGCCACTTCATTGGGTGTTTTTGCACCCAAGTCTAAGCCTGCTGGATTTCTTACTCTGGCAAGGTCGGTTTCTGCCAACCCGATATCTTTAAGCAAATCAAGTATTTTCTGACCGCGCTTCTGGCTCGAGACTAAACCCAGGTATCTGGGATTTGCCTTTATCAGCGGCGCTAAGGTTTCTTCGTCATAATGACCCATCGAACCTACAACGGCTTCTAAGGCTCCCTTTTGGCTAGCACTTTGCTTAGCAAGCCAGTCTTTCAAATTCTTAAGCTCTAAAAAGTCTACTTTTAAATCTCCTAGGCCAAACTTAATGGCATCCTCTTCTTCTTTTTCAGCAAATAAGGTGACGTCATAATTTTGCATTTTTCCCTGTTTGGCTAAAGCTAGCGCAATAGGTGACGCACCCACGATGAGCATACGTTTTTTCTCAATTTGTGGCTCAACATAAACATCAACAGCGCCTTCACTGGCACAGGTCATCGGCACACAAATTTCATCATGGTTTTTGCTCTGGTCTACCTGAACAGGGTCAGGGCTTATGCGCACCAACCTGGGTCGCTCGAGCGCCAAAACTTCAAGTGCCTGCTTTCTGATTATTTCTCTGGAACAAGCCCCACCAATAAAACCTTCAAGCTGACCCGTCTCAAGCACGATTGCTCTATCGCCTAACTGCGAAGATACCGGAGCTTTTCGGGCAACCACTGTTGCAATAGCAAACCGCATGCCCTCCTGACGAAGCTGTACGATGCGCTCGAGCATATCCATATCAAAACCATCCTATAAACATCTTTTAGAGTCTAGCTCTTAAGTAAAAAAATCATTGCAATCCGAAACTGAATTACAGTGTTTAGGTATAATTTGACTATTCACAGGTTTGACCTATGCAGATAAAGCTAAGCAGTATATCTAGTCTTGGTGCAAACTGTAATACTTTTCAGCACCAACATGTTTAATAAACGTCAAACTAATATGGATGAAACGCATATTGGTTACTGGTGGCGCTGGCTATATTGGCTCAGTACTTGTTAGACAACTTCTTGAAAAAGGTTATCTGGTAAGGGTCGTTGATAGTCTACGCTTTGGGGGAGAAGCCCTACTTGATGTTCTAAATCATCCTCATTTTGAATTTATAAAAGCTGATGCTTTAGAAACCGAGGCTCTAAGTGCAGCCTTAAAAGAGGTTTGGGGGATTGTCCATCTGGCAGCTATTGTAGGTGACCCAGCCTGTGCTAGAGAGCCTGAGCTTGCAAGAGAAACCAATCTCGAGGCTTCTAAACGACTCTATGAATTAGCCGAGAAATCAGGGGTTGAGCGCTTTGTCTTTGCCTCAACCTGTTCAAATTATGGCAAGATGAAAGACCCTGACTCCTATGTTGACGAAACCTCTGAACTGAGTCCTGTCTCTATTTATGCTGAAACCAAGGTCGCTTTTGAGCAGTTTTTACTAAATCAGCCAAAAAGCAATCAGTGCAAAGCCACCGCCTTAAGGTTTTCTACGGTTTACGGTTTATCCCCCCGCATTAGATTTGATTTAACGGTAAACGAATTTACCAAAGAATTAGCACTTGGCAGGGAGTTGGTCGTCTTCGGTGAGCAGTTCTGGCGACCCTATTGTCATGTAGTTGACTTGGCACGCTCTGCAGTTTTGATGCTCGAGTCTGAGGCTGAAAAGGTCGCATTTGATGTCTTTAATGTTGGCGATACAAGTGAAAACTACCAAAAGCAGACTATTGTCGAACTCATTCAGCAGGTTATTCCTGACGCTAAAGTTAAATATGTACAAAAGAATGAAGACCCTAGAGATTACCGCGTGAGCTTTGAAAAAATTAAAACCAAGCTAAACTTTAAACTGACTCAAACCGTTCCTGGTGGCATTCGGGAAATTGCACAACTCGTGCAGCAGGGCTTTATTTTGAATACAGATGACCAGAAGTACTACAATATTCCTAGGTAAATGGCATCTTATAAAAATTCCATTTATATCCCTCACTTTGTTCGGGATATAAATGGAATTTTGGATTATTGAATCCAATACCAAGCCCATTCTAATAGAGAAAAACTCGATCAGGGGTTTTTTCGGGCTTGGTATGCAGGGCAATTGCAAAGTCCGAAATGGCTTTAGAAAATTAAGTTAAGAAAATTCATGAGGTTAACTTTAGGCACTTTAGTCCCGATTTATGACGCCCTTGAACGAAAGAACCTTAATAATCGAAAGCCCTTTATACATTTTACTGATGTGGGTTACGACTTTGCAATTGCCCTGGCTTGGTATGACAGGCTCGAGCCTTTAGCAAAATTGTCTTTCTGAAATTTAGGCTAATCTTTGAAGCCCTTAGAACCCTAAGGGCTTAACGCTTTGTGCCAAATTTGTAAGACCTCCTGTATTAAACTAGGAGCTATAAAACTGTTTAGGCTTGTGGGCGAAAACACCTAAAGCAGTTAAGACCGTGGTTGTGACTCCTTTTAAATTTTAAGTCATTAAGCCACCAAGCCCACCCCTCTTGGTGCAACTTTGCATGGTGCATTAAGACCTGGAAGCTATGAAGCTCGTATCGCATTTGGGCGCTTGATACGAGTGGAGCCAGTAGCGCAACCGGCCAGAGGCTTGCCTCTTGCGGAAAGCTCTACCTTCGATTTTCACCTACATCATCTTTAAGAAGGGAGCGCCTAGTGAAGAGGATCGTCGTCTCTCCTCCATCAGCACCTGCTTCACGTGCTAAAAATTTAGTCAGTCAGAGATTTTTTAATCTACTCATTTTTATTATTTTGAGTTTTTTCATTTCCAGCTGTAGCAATGATTTAAGCCCCTTACCAAACGAAGTCAATGAAACACCTAAAGAGGCAGGGCTCGAGCCTAGCGCTACCCCTGAAACCAGCTCTGAACACCCTGAAACTGAAACCCCTGTATCCGAAGATATTCCCACCATTCCTACTTTTGAAACAAAACTTTTTGGTTCTTATACTTATGGTGGGGTTTGGTCAGGCATGGCACCTATCTATGAGCTCGAGACAAACCTTGGTCAACGCTTAGACATCGTTCACTGGTTTATGAGTTGGAACAATAGCTGGGATGAAAACCTTGTTAACTCTGCTTCCCAAGGCGGTCGCTTACCGATGATTTCCTGGGAAGCCGTGGGCGCACCCCTAGAAGAGATTGCAGCTGGTCACTATGATAGCTACATTCAAAGCTGGGCCGAGGGTATCAAAGCTCATGAGGGTTTGGTTTATTTGCGTCCGTTTCCCGAAATGAATGGCGAATGGACCCCCTGGAATGGTCAACCTGAGCTTTTTGTGGCAGTATGGCGACGCATGGTAACTATTTTTGACGAGGCAGGAACCCAAAATGTTCGCTGGGTCTGGGCGCCTAATGTTACCGATGAACCTCGTATTGATAGCAACCTCATGGAGCTTTATTATCCTGGGGAAGCCTATGTAGATGTGCTTGCCTTAGACGGTTACAACTGGGGTACAAGCCGCACCTGGAGTGAGTGGACCCGTTTTGAAGATGTCTTTGCCCAACCTTATGAACGTATCGCCAAACTCGGAAATCAGCCTATTTGGCTTGCCGAAGTTGCTTCGTCTGAGGATGGTGGCAACAAAGCCCAGTGGATTAGTGAAATGTTTGAAAGCACAGCTTTTCCAAGGCTCGAGGCGCTTGTCTGGTTTAACGAAGATAAAGAAACCTCTTGGAATGTTGATAGTTCTGATGCTGCGATACAAGCGTTTCAGCAAAGCTTAGCTAGCGAAACCCTGTTTGCAGGTATAGGTCAGTAGAACTAATCACCTAAAATCCTTTATTTCCACTTTTTCGGATTACCAAAAACCAGCACTTTACGGCGTTTTTTTGTTAGCTGCGGTTCGCTGGTTTGCCCTGGCTTAACTGACTCTGACTTAACTGGTTCTGGCTTAACAGGCTCGACTTCTGACTTTATCTTAGGTATTGGTTTAACACTGAGTTTTGGTTTTTCTTCTTCCTGACGCTCTTTACGCAAAGGGGTTCTTAACCGTTTAGGTGGCGCTTCGTATTCGGCCTCGGAGTCATCTTCAGCTTCAACAGGCATGTCCATATAATCCGGTATTAAATCGATTTGCCTTTGCACAGGTTGACTGGCAAGAATTTTTACCTCGAGCTTTTCACCCAGTTTAAAGGTTTTGCGAGTGTGCTTACCCAAAAGCATCATGGCGTCTTCTATGTACATATAGTAGTCATCATCCAGCTGGGAGACATGAATGCGCCCTTCTACCGCATTGGGCAAACTTACAAAAATACCAAAATTGGTCACACCACTAATAACCCCGGCAA
>JAHEBB010000539.1 GCA_024642575.1 Trueperaceae bacterium
TCCCCAGGTCTTAAGCCTGTGGTTATCAGTAAGTAAAACAAAACAAAATGCATATCTGACTTTGCTGCTGCAATAAACCTTTGCGATTCTTCAGCATCTAGCGCATTCATTTCTTTCTTAATTCGTTTGGGAGGCTTTAAGGCATCCGCAGGATTAATCTTAAGCATTCGCCACTCAACAGCTTGGGCAAGACCTTGCCGAAGGATTGTATGGGCATAGCCAACAGTACGATTAGATAAACCACGCTCTAACATTGCAGTATAGACAGCCTGTATATCTAAAGCCGTTAACTTGCCCAGTTTCTTCTGCCCCATCTTTGGCCTGATGTACTTACCCATGTTCCAAACATAGTCTTCATGGGTGCTAGCAGCCAGCCTTGTTTTCATTGTTTCAAGCCACTGATCAAGGAATCGGTTTAGCGTAAGGTTACTGGGCTCGAGAAGGCTGCCTGAATCTTTCTCTGCTAGCAGCTTCGTTAAAACTTTTCTTGCATCGGTGTGAGAGCCGTTAACCGTCTTGCTTAGCCTCTGCCGCTTACCATTGGCGTCTCTACCTAGATCAACGCGGACCATGAACTTCCTAGGACCTCGAGGGATAATTTGCCCTGCATTACGACCCATCTTAATGCTCCTTAACTTTAGGTCTTACAATCAGCTCAAGCTCTAACTCATCAAAAACTTTCTGCCATAAGTTGGGAATGTTCCCAGCTTTACCGCTAAGGTAAGTACTTAAATACTGTTGTGATATACCTAAGTCTTTGGCTAGTCTAGATTGTTTCTTATTGGCCCGAGCAAGCGCTACTCTTACTTCTTGCCTTATCTGATCATTCATTGAATGAATCATAACGCTAGTGTAAGCAAATAGGCTACCTAAATCAATAATATACCTGACAAAATCAGCAAATATAAGGATAATCTATAAACGTTTATAAATTTGAGCAATTATTTGTCTTAAAAGAAAGCTCAGGCCCTGCTGAACCTGAGCCACATTTTAGAAAAGGATGATTAACAAAAAGATGACTATTACTAAGGCTGCTAAATGATTAACCGTTTTAGGAGGTAGAAGAAAAATGAATAGGCATATTAAGGAAACGGGAAAAGGGATAAAAAGTAATAGCGCAACTATAGAAAACAGATAAGCCACCTAAACCCCCACCCTCTCAGCGACAAACCCAACCACCTTACCCGCAACCCTTAACGCCTCAGCTAATACCCCTTCATGCTCACTCTGCTCAAACTTACCCAGCCAGCTTTTTAAATAAGCCTTTTGATTCTCACCCGATACGCCTAACTCACCCAATAACATCAAACTTGAAAGCTCAGCAATTAATTCTTCTTTGGCATATTCAGGACTGCCAAAACTCGAGCTTAACTCCCTTGGGAGTAAATCCTTAGCAGTCCAGTGAATAAGCTCATGAATCGCCGTAGCCACAAACCCAGCCTGTTCATGAAAGACCTCGAGCCTGGGCAATTCAATCGAATGAGATAGAGGAGAGTAAGCCGCTCTTTCTCCTAATCCCCAGTGAAAACAAACTCCCAGTTTTGAATACCAGTCAAGAACCTTATCTGTAAGCTCATCAGGTGTAACACTCACCACTAACAAAGGCTCAGCCTTAATCTGCTCAGCATTCCAAACCGCATGCTCACTGTATTTGAAGACCAGCTTTTTATCTTCGTCTATTACTTTTGCTTTAAGTTTATCCTTGATCTCGTTTTTTCCAGAATCACCCTCGAGCTTCTTAACCACATTGCCAGCAAAAATCACTCTGGTCACAGCCTTTTCACCTTTAGGTACAGGATAGCCAAGCTCTTTAGCCTGTAAAAAGGTGCCAAAGTAAGGACTAACCCAGTCATACTCTCGCATGGCTGAAAGCAAGGTAAACACATTCGAGCCTGAATAAATCCGCCCTTGTAAATTCCTTGGTAACCTAAACACCCAAGGCTTAACCCACTTGCCAGCCGAGCTAATTTCGGCTAACAAGTCTTTAACGCTTACATCAAATGCAGTCTCAGCCCGTATCATGCTGCTCTACCTAATAAGCTATCCCTATGCTTACGTTCCCAGATGGTCATTTTGTCTTCAGGCATCTGGCTATAGAGATAAAGATAAATCGCAGGCATATTAAACTTAGCTTTGCTTTTAGGCTTATCAACCAAGACAGGAACAGCAACAGGCTCGAGCTTCTCTTCAAAAGAAGTAGCAACAGGCTCGAGCTTGTCCTCACTACAACAGTGAGGACAGGGCGCAAAGGTGTCAGCATTAAACTGGTCAATGGCTTCTACAATTCTTAAATCATCGCAATAAAGACAAGTATCAAACCCTAAATACTCACCTTCAATAACTGGAGCAGTAAACCCATCATTCAAGTCATAAAGAACATCAGGCATAAGACTGATGCTGGTGCTTGAAGCATCAAATGATTCAGCCAGAACAAAACTGGCAGGCTTAGCCAATAAGCCCAAAGCCGCAGCATTGGTTCTTTTGAGATAGCCCTTACACTTGCGTAAGTTACCAAAACCCTTACTGCAATAATTCTCTGGCTTAACCCCGTTCATGCCAGAACCGCCAATGCATCTTCATCACTAACAATCTCAGCAGGGTTATAAGCTAAACCAGCCTGAACCTTTAACTGCTTCAACACGTCCTTAAGCTCTGAGGGTCTTAAATCAACACAACTATGAAACCCAGTCAGACCAAATAACATCTGACGGTAGCTGTTATCATCCATACCTAATTTGTTTGCTAGGGCGTGAATCTCTCGGTAATAATCTATTCGTTCGTGTATACTCATACCGAACTCCTTAAACGGAATTTCTAAGGGCTGTGCTTTCCACGGCTTCAAGCCCTTAGTGATTAAACTATAACACTTCTGTTATAATAAGTCAATAGCAAAAGTGCTATATATAGCAAAAGTGTTACCTAGCAAATGTGCTATACTCTTTAGTATGATTGCAACTGTGCCCGAAGCCGTTGGAAGTAACAAAATTGTTTGGAAACTCGAGAGTTGGTTAGCTGCAAAAAATACTAATCGTCACCAACTTGCGGATGCTATGGAAGGTGAAAATAAGAGCAATTTAACAACTCTCTACAGGCTCGAGAAGTCTAACCGCGTTGACCTTATCACGCTTACCCGAATTATTGAAGGTTGCCAAAAGTTAACCAGTAAAAGACCTAAATTATGTGACCTACTTGAATACAAAGAGTGAGCTAAAATAGTTTGCTAAATAAAAGCTTGGCGGGGGGAGGGTTCTTACTGCTTTTTTAGAGGGTCAGTATAGGGAATGTAAACCAGCATCTTGTGAAATAAATCACCAAATAGCTTACCCAATGCGCTTAAACACTTTTAAAAGTTCTCTTGTTAATTTTAGTTGTCACTAGTTAGAGACAATTATTGCAATAAGATTGTATTTTTGAATCTTGTAAAGTTAGAGAAAAACACTCAGAGACGATGTTAATTGCATTGTCTAGGTAAATTCTCAGTACTTATCAAATAAGCTTGGTCTTTAAATAGGTTAAATCATCAATGTAGATCAGTGATTCTTGTTAAAAAGAAAGTGCTTCATACCGTACAGCTTTGGCAAGAAGAACAAATGCGTTTTTGTAA
>JAHEBB010000540.1 GCA_024642575.1 Trueperaceae bacterium
GTTTAAACATGGTTTAACTTCCTTTTTGCAGGGTATTGAACAAAAAAGAGCGTCAATTAAGACGCTCTTTAAACGAGGAGGATAGGTCTATTATTCAGTAGGAGGAAGTATAACTGCGTCAATAACGTGCACTACACCATTACCAGCTTCTAGATCGGCTGCGGTTACGGTTGCGGTGCCATTAATCATGACCTTGCCATCTACAATCGTTACTTTAATCGGTGCGCCATTAACGGTGTCCACCATGGCTTCGCCGCCACCAGCTTCAACCGCAGCAATGACATCAGCAGCCATAAGTTTGCCAGCTACAACATGGTAAGTAAGGATGCTTGCAAGGTCTGGGCTAGCAAGAAGTTCTTCAGCGGTCAGACCAAGCGCTTCAAGTGCAGCAGCAAAAGCCTCATCGGTAGGTGCAAAGACCGTAAAAGGACCTTCACCTTGAAGGGTTTCAACCAAACCGGCTTCAGTTACAGCAGCAACCAGGATGGTGTGGGCTTCACTACCAACAGCAATATCGACAACGGTTGCAGGCATCATATTTTGGGCAAAAACGGAGGATAATCCAAGAAATACGAATAATGACAATAAGACTTTTTTCATGACATTCCTTTTCTACTTCTTTTGTATTTAGGGGACTTAACCTTTATCAAAAGATTGTACAAACCCTATACAAAAAGTATAGCCATATCTTACTTATCTTAAACGAAGTCTGACTTACAATTACAGCTTTATGCCTATTCTAATTCAAAATATGCCTAATCTTATTTACCTAAAGACCTTATACAATCCTTATACAGATTAGACATATGGTATCAAATCCTACTGAGAAAAAATACCTTGAAGCGCATACTCATTAAGCAGACTAATTAGTCTGTTGCTCTTAATCAAGCCCATCTCCACCTGGGCGCATGTACCCTAAGCAATCTAATAAGCTTGACCCTTTAAGGAATTATTTCGAAAGATTAAGTGACACATTTCACTTGAAAGGAAATTAATATGGATCCGATGCTTTATCTTTACCTTGGACAAGAACGTGCAAAAGAACTAAGAAGTCCCTCAAGAGAAACGCAACCCTTCTTTGGACCGTTTCGACCCAAATGGAAAACTTTCTTAGCTGACGCATTTTACGTCCTCGCACGTAAGTTAGAACCTAAACGCTATGCGCAAAGCATGAGATTAGAACAAAACTAACCGATTAGCAGACCTTAACTAATTTTAAGTTTTTATCAAAAAAGGAATACGTATGGAAAAC
Organism: Trueperaceae bacterium; assembly: GCA_024642575.1. GTDB lineage: Bacteria > Deinococcota > Deinococci > Deinococcales > Trueperaceae > JAHEBB01. The sequence goes on from JAHEBB010000540.1 coordinate 1,253, forward strand.
CTACCCTTTCACTATGCCAACGCTCTCGTCTATGACAGACAAGAATCTATTCGCCAGGATATAGAGCATGCCAGAATCCGTTCCGCAGCTTTCTCACATAAGATGCGTCAACTCATTAACACTATCGAGTTCTTGTTTAAAGATGCAACTAGACACCTATTCAAAGGACACAAGGCAAACAAAGCTACCCACGTATCTCACAAACTTGCTAAAGAGTAAAGCGAAAACCATGGTTCTCAACACGACAAGTAGCAAGCGATATCCGAAGCCAAAAAAACTTTAGCTTTGAACTTTAATCAGTCTTGTTGTTTATCAGCTTGAGCTAAGGGGCACTTTTTAAAAGCTTTGCAATGATCTCAAGTTAGATCTGTATCAGGTATGGCAAACATCTTGGAAAAATCCGCCACTTGATTAAAAACACTGTCCTGAAAGGCATTCCTGAAACCTACAAGCTTAGCCTGATTTTCTCCAATAGAGGCATTCTTAAGAATGCCGAAATAAGGGGTGGCCAAAAACCCTCTGGGAAATCAACGTAAGAAACCCTGTCTAGGACATATTTTCCTAAGCTTAAACTAGACTGGCCAAAAACTACAGTTTTTGGCCGCTATTGGCTAAGTGGCGGATTTTTCCAGAATCGTTGCCATACCTGAACTTGCTCAAAACCCCAAAATCCCCTATGCTAAATCCATGACAGTACGTGAACAACTTATTGAGCGCATAGGCCAGCTTCCTGATACCGTGCTTCCAAAGCTTCTTATTCAGGCAGATGCCCTTGAACTTGAAGAAAAGGGGAAAGGCTTAAGCCAAGACCTTACCGATGCAGTTCAAGCTATCAAAACAAATAATCAGGGCTTAGACCCTGATGCTCTAATGGAATCAATTGATAAAGCCGTGCAAGATGCGCGTCGTCATTGATACCAATATATTAATCTCAGCCTTAATTTCACCTGGAGGATTATCTGATCTCCTTTATCAGCTCTGGCGTGCTAAAAAGTTTGATATTGTCACCTCAGAATGGCAGCTCGCAGAATTCAGAAGAGTAAGCCGTAATCCAGGGGTTAAAGACTATTTCAAACCTTATACCGCAGGCCGCTTGGTTGGTTTACTCAGAAAAAACGCCATTGTTTTGGATGAACTCCCCGAAGTAGACTACTCCCCTGATAAAGACGATAATCCTATTCTGGCAACAGCTTTTGAAGGTGATGTTCAGTATCTCATTACTGGAGACAAAAACGACCTTCTGGAACTTGAGCGTGTCAATGGTATTCCGATTGTGACAGTGCGCCAGTTTATTAGCCAGTTTGTGCAGCTAGACAATTAGAGTTTTATCTCCAATCGCTTAGGATTCTTCCTCTTGTATTCTGTAATAGAGGGTTTCATCCCCAGTAGTTGTTTGGAAAATTACATTGTTATTGATTAGCTTAGTCACAGCACGACGAATCCGTTGCCGACGTTTTTGAACTTGCGCCATAAGGTTTTCATCTTTAATACATTCACGCTCAATAGACATCTTTGTCCAAATAATTTTTGGATATTTTGATAGCCTCACTTCTAATTCATTAACCGTATCATGATAAGCATGACCCTCAATAGTTACATATTCTATTGGAGGCTGAGAAAGTGCAGAGTCGAGATAAGAAAGCGCAGGCGGTTTTGTCAGATGTGCAAATGCAGCTGCTAATTCGTTGCCAACTTTTAACTGTTCTTGTGCTATACCAGCCATACGCTGTGCCTCAAGAAGCGGTGCTAAGCCTTGTGCAAACTGTTCATTTAACGTAGATCGTAAGGGTAGTGAGAAATCGCTTCTTCCCATTAATCGTAGGGTTGAATCAATTATTGAGTCAGGTTTATTTCTGGCAACGGTTCTTTCTTTGGGAGGTTCAACTAAGCTTAACTCCTGTTTGATTTTTTCTCGCTGCCTTTTTCTTTTATCCTTCGGTATATTTTTTGCCTCGCGTATATGATTTTCTTTATCAGCATTTTCAATGACTGCTAAAAGGAAATCGTTGCATTCATCAAAGCGTTTGTCTTGAAGTAAAGCTCTTTCTTTGACACTAAAATAGAGGAGTTTGCCTTCTATAACTCTATATCCATAGATTTTAGCCAATAATGAGAGCTGACTTTCCCCTTTTCCCGTTTTTAGTTTTTCTAGAACCGCCTTATCCTGCTCATTAAAAGTCACTTCGTAATCGTACTTGAAAATGAAAAACGTAATTAGGAATGAAATAACGTAATTGGGAATAGAATATTGTTTCTGGATTCTTCTCTAAATTCTTAAAAATAGAATTTGGTTAATAGCTTTAAAAAAGGGTTCATTAAAACCTGGTAGCGTTTCTCGCAATACCTATAC
>JAHEBB010000541.1 GCA_024642575.1 Trueperaceae bacterium
CACTCTACTCATTGATATTGGCTGTTATTACGGAGGCTACACCTCAGACATTCAGCGTGCTTACTATTTTCTAGATAATGAAAGGGACGCGCCTGCCCATGTTAAGCACCGCTATACAGTCGGGCAAGACGCCATGCACAAAGCCATTGCCGCGATAAAACCCGGCAAAAAAGGTCATGAGATTGACGCCATTGCGCGGCATCATCAAGAGCAAAATGGCATTACCCCGTATCCCCATGCACTCGGTCATCAAATTGGGCGCACGGTTCATGATGGCGGCAGTTTGCTTGCCCCCATTGGCCCACGTTACGGGCAACGCGGCAACATTCCGCTTGCCGTTCATGAGGTCTATACCGTCGAACCTGTGGTTCATGGTCGCACCGATAAAGACGGCTGCCCAATTGGTGTTGAACAAGATGTTTTAATTACCGAAACAGGAGTTGAGGTACTGTCTACGCCACAAGATCATCTCATACTGATTGGGTGAAGCTCTTTGAATTTCAATCGGCAAAAAGTGTAGAACCCTGGTTTTCACAAGATGATACAGTCATGGGCGGCCTTTCCACTAGCCGTTTGAGATTTATTGAACCTGGCAAAGTTCAGTTTGAAGGAAACGTATCTTTAGAGAATAAGGGTGGCTTTGCGCAGATTAAGTACCAAAAAACCGGGTTTGATTTGAGTAGCTTTTCAGGGCTCGAGCTAAGCCTTAAAGGCGACAGCAAAATCTATCAGGTTCGCCTCACGACAGATGCCGCGCACGTTTCCTATTCCCAAGCTTTCTTGGCAACTTCCGAGTGGCAAACGGTTCAGCTTAGCTTCAGCAAATTTGTAGCAAGTTTTAGAGGCCATGACCTGCCTGACGCACCTCCGCTTAATACCTCGCACCTTATCAGCATCGGTCTTATGCTCAGCGACAAACAAGCTGGCAAGTTTTGTTTAGGTCTTTCAGGCATCAATGCCTACCCTTAAGCTGTAAGAATAAAGTGACAACACTGCTTTTAAACTAGACGGGCGTCTTGCTTTTCGTCCTCAACTCATTTTAGAAAGGTGTTGACTAGTGCCAAAAGCATTGCGTTATCCTTACTTGATTTTAGCTTTAGTATTTCTGCTAAATGCTTGCAGTTCCAAACCCACAGATGCGCCCTCAACCAATTCCACCTACACCCTTAGCCTTGACTTTGCTGGCGATGGTCAGGGGAAAGTTAAGCTTAATGACGCTGCGACTTGCACCTCTAGCTGCGAGCATAGCTTCGCCAAAAACAGCAAATTTAAGCTCGAGCCCATCGCTGCCGAAGGCTCGAGCTTTGCAGGTTGGCAAGGTGACTGTCAGGAGTATAGCTGTGATTTTATGCTTATTAAGCATCGCCAAATCACTGCGACCTTTTTAAAAGACCCTCCCAAACTTTTCACCCTCAACCTTGATTTTACAGGTACAGGTTCAGGAGCCGTAAGTGTGTCACCCTTGGGTCTCAACTGTGAGTCCACTTGTGCTTTGAGCATTGAAGAAGGCAGTAAGCTTAGTCTAACGGCTAAGCCTTTAAACGCAACCCAATTTGTCGGTTGGTCAGGGGCCTGTTCGGGCAGCTCGAGCTGTATCCTAAGCATGACCGAAGCCACAACCGTTTCTGCTCAGTTTGAGGTGACTAAGGTAGAAGGGGATTTGCTTATTAACGAAATCAGCAGCACGCGCTATAACACTGACAACGCCTGGTTTGAGATTTATAACGCCTCTAACATCAAGCGAAATCTCAAAGACTACCAGTTACGTAGTCTGGCACAGTTAAATGTTGATCCCTGGACGTTTTATGATGAGACAATTTTTGATTTACCTGCGCTCGAGCTTGCCCCAGGCAGTTATACCCTAGTTGCGGCAAAGGGTACTGACATTGTTATCCCAAGCTCAGAACAGGTTTATGTTCTCAAAGATGATCATCTTATCCCACGCTGGCGTGAAAGCGGTTTTATTGAACTTGTTAAAGAAGACCAAAGCCTCGATTTCGTCCGCTTTGGGTCTAGCACGACCGAACCTCTTAGCCCTGAAGCTTGGTCAGGTGACGCGGCCCCAATGCTACCTAGCGCAGCCTTTGAGCATGGTAAATCGCTGGTACGTGAACCCAATCAAAAAGATAGCAATAGCCCAGCAGACTGGTCAAATCGTGACTTTGTAACCCCTGCTGGCCCCAATGATGTGCCTGCTGATGCCACTGACACTGATGAAGACGGCATTCCTGATAGTGCTGAAGTGCCTGGTGGTAGCTTTTCTGGCATGGATTTATATGCAATGGGTGCAAGAACAGGTCAACGAGACATCTTTGTAGAGCTTGATCACATGGACAGTAGCGATGAAGGTATCAGCCCTCAGCGTGAAGCTCTAGATAACGTGGTGGCTGCTTTTGCCAAACACAATATTGCCCTGCACTTTGATCTGGGAACCTTTTTTAATGCAGGCCCAGGCATTCAAGCAAAAGATTACAATCTTGGCGCAGGAGAAAGCGTCGTCCCCTTTAGTCTTAGCACTAATATCGCCTTTCACAATCTCGAAGAACTTCAGGGTCGTGGTAATTTCTACCAATACAAAGCAGCTCATATGCAGCTTAAGCGCTTGCCGATCTTTCACTATATGCTTATGGCTAACTCTCGCAATGCTGATGGTTCCGCAGGTTCTTCGGGTCAAGGCGAGCAACCGGGTAACGACAGCCTCATTTCGCTAGGTTCCTGGGGTTTATCTAGCAGGAGTGAGTCAAGCAAACACATACTTATCAATTTTCAAGCGTCCACCCTAATGCATGAGCTAGGGCATAATCTGGGTCTACTTCATGGTGGACACGATAATATCAGCAACTACAAACCTAATTACTTTAGCATTATGAATTATCTTTACCAATTGGTCGGCCTGAATGACCCCAGCAGCTCCGAAGCAGGTGACCGCTTTTATATAAAAAATAAAATTAAAAATTTTAGCTATATTTGTAATTTGAGTTTTTCTCCCTGCTCAGCCGAATTTAAAATGGACTACTCAGATGGCAGGGGTGACACGATTGATGAACAGGCTATCGACGAAAGCGCTGGCTTAGGTCGGGGCGCAAGCTGGATTGACTTTAATAATAACGACTTAGAAGATATGCCCAGTCTGGATTTGAATGAAACCGATACGCTCGAGCTTCTAAAAGATTACGATGACTGGTCAAACCTTTACCTGCCCTTTAGTCGCAGCTTTAATGGCAATAACATAAGGACCAGCAGCTTTGCCCAAACCTTTGAGCCAACTGTCAATGATTTTCAAACCTGGAGCGACGAAGAAAACCCGTCTCAATCATTCTTTGACAGCTTGCCTTAATCGGTCATTGCTTTTATATAACGCTCAGCCGAGCGTTTGACGGCAGCTTTCGCGTCAAAACGCACAATACCGCCAAACGCTCCGTAGATTTTTTCGAAGTCAAAGGCGTCTAGGCTTTCAAGAATGTGCTCTATTTTTCTGGCTGATAAAGGAATCATATTAGGGTAGCTGTACATAAAACTGACCCAGGCAGTATCACCTGCAACTTGAATAATGTCACCGGTTAGCAGCGCTCCTTGCCCCTCT
>JAHEBB010000542.1 GCA_024642575.1 Trueperaceae bacterium
GTGTCAGCATAATTTGTTTTTATGGTATCTGTCCAGAAAGAAGCACCATATGCTCCGGCACTACAGCCCACAATTACTACAGACTCAGGGTCAGTAAAATTCTTAAAAGTCCAGTCAAGAACAGCTCTAGCATTGATTGCACCTTTATGCTCAATACCAAACGCTTGCTGGTTTACAGGATTCACATAGCTCTGCGTTTTGTTTCCTATATGCAAATCGCCCGTGCAATAAGGGATTAAAACATGATAGGCATCTTTTAAGGGGTTTTCGTCTCGATTATGGTCATAGATGCCGAGGTTTTGCTTTGTTTCTACGCTGACATCTATCTGGTTGGCATAAATACCCTGCCCAAGTAAAGGGTTAGGGTTGCTTAGTGGTGAGGAACATGTTAACCCGTCCCAGCAGCCTCCCCCACTTTGAAAGTCGATGACGAGGGTCTTGGAGGTGCCTTTATAAGCAAAGTATTTATAAGCAGAACCGTCGGCGCAAACGGTGTCTGAAGGCCCTGCGAATTCGTGCCACTCACCTGTTTTTAAGTCTGGTAGAGGGAGTTGCGCGGTTGGACTTGTGGCGCATGCTGCCAATACGATTAAAACAATGCCTAAACTTAGTAAAAACCAAAGGTTACGTAGCTTCATTTTTCTCTCCTTAATTTTGAACTCTAACTGTATTGTAGGTTTTAAACATAAGCCTTAAACTATTAGTCCAGCAAAGCCTGATAAGTCAAAACCTGAAAATCATTTTCTGGCACTTCAATTTGCATTATTGATTGACTCAATTATCTAAGAAAACATAATGACGTTTCGTAAAGCCTGACCTTTTTCAACACTCTCAATCGCCTCATTAATATGTTCTAAGGAATATCTTTTGGTAATGAGTTCGTCTAGTTTAAGTTTTCCGTGCTGATAAAGAGTGACCAAATTAGGAACGTCAACGCTGAGATTGCTTGAACCCATAAAGCTTGCAGTCATGGTTTTAGGTCCGCCAAAGATAAATTGGGCTACGGGCAATTCAACGGTAGCACTTAGATTGGGTATGCCTACAATAACGGAAGTTCCACGCTTACCAAGCATCGTAAAGCTTTGTCTAACCGCAATAGGACTACCCACCGTAACAAATACATAATCTGCACCGCGACCAGCGGTAAGATCTTTAACCGCTTCAATTAGCTCAGTCTCATTTGCAGCATTAAGGCTATGACTTGCTCCAAAGGCTCGAGCTACCTTAAGCTTTTCCTCGAGTAAATCAACAGCAATGATAGGAAAGGCTCCTGAAATGGCTGCACCTTGAATAGCGTTCAAACCTACACCTCCTGTACCAATAACAACCACACTGCTATTGGGTTTTACTCTGGCTGTATTTACTACCGCACCAAAACCTGTAATAACACCACAAGCTAACAGAGAGGCTTTATCTAAAGGCATCTCTTTGGGCACAACTACGACTTGAGACTGATCTACAATCGTGTATTCAGCAAAAGCTGCAGTGCGAAGACCGACTTGTATGGGGTCACCTTTTTGGCTATGAATACGGCCTTCACTCTCTACTGCGTAATCGGCTTCGCAAATATAAGGTGAACCTGTGGTGCAATAAAGGCATTTCCCACAAGAGCGTAAGAGTGAGACAACGACGTGGTCACCCTTTTTAACGCCACTGACACCTTCGCCAACTTCTTCAATAATGCCAGACGCTTCATGACCTGCAATAACAGGTGTTTGACCACCCCAATCACCTTGAAGAACATGAATGTCACTATGGCAGATAGCAACGGCTGAGATGCGAACCTTTACTTCGCCTTGTTTAGGGCTATCAATTTCCACATCTTCAATAACTAAAGGTTTACCAAACTCGTAACATACCGCAGCTTTCATATACCTCTCCCTCGTGCTAAAGCCAGTAAAAGAATTAATCGCTTTGACCTTATGCTTTTCCTTACCTAAACGGTACTTTACTCACGGCTCCAGGGAACGCCGTAAATGGTTTTGCTGGCGGTGTAGCGAAACCACTGAATGCTTTCTAAGTCTTTGTAGTGGGCTCGAGCTTTTTCCATACTCTGGTGTTTATTGACCCCAAAAAATTGCCACTCATCGTTTGACCAACCTGATTCACATACTACGACTGCTTCAACACCATTCTTTTGACTAAATACGTCAAGCTGATTTAGCACTTTATTTTGCTGCTCCTGACTGAGTTGGTACCAGGCTTCATTCATACGAACCTGAAACATGACATAGACGAGTTCTGACATTTGCATTCCCCTTTAAATGATATAGAGGTTTTGGGTACCTAATATAATTAGTGAATGGGTTTTTCGTTAAGCCTATTGATTTAGGTAAGTTTGCTTATTTAGAAAACCCTTTATAAAAATGATCGGTAATGCCACTCCCCACAAATAGCCCTCGAGCGGTTGCATCTTGCAAGATACCGTTGTAATCATCATTTGTATCCATCTTTTCACGCCAGGTTTCATAAGCTGCTAGCGAATCATGTGTGCCAACCCAATAGATTTTGTCTAAATGCCCTGAAATATTAAAGAGCACCTGACCCTTCCAGGAACATTTGGTATTTAAGGTTTTTTCGGCTTTCTCCGCCCATTCCATTGCTTCCCCGGTCTTGCCTTGCATAATCGGTGTTGTTCTAACAACGGTAATCATTCATATCTCCCTTGATAGTGAAATTAAAAGGCTTGCCTCGAGCCTTTTATTAATTAAGCTGCGCTGTCCCTGATGAACAAGTTCTACCTCCCTCGAGCCAACCAAATTTGTTTAGTGACTAAAGGTATCAAAGGTGGCGATAATTAGGCGATAAAAACTTTTTTCACAAGCTAGCTATTTAATTTTGAGAGGAAGGTTTGAGCCTGCTTTTGTAAGATAATATTCTCTGCCTGCTCTCTGACTTGCTCGAGCCAACCTTTAGCAATTTCAGCGAGACCTTGTTGGAGAGCAAGTTCAGCAGCTTTAAAACGCCAGACTAAGCCTTGCTGAGTATCACCAGCTAAAAACCAGTGTTCCGCTATGCGCGCTGGTTCAGCCTGCTCAGTTTCAAGTGCTTTGGCAATCCGCTTATGAAAAATTTGTTTTAAAAGCTCTGGCGTATGTTTTCTGATGACTTCGTAAATTAAGTCATGTACAAAAAATCCATCTGCAATCATTTGCGCTTGCTCGAGCTCTTGATAGTTTTTCGCGAGGCCAAATGGGTCAGACCCCAGCACTTTAAGGAGCAATTCAGGATCGGTTTTTTGTTGAAATATAGCAAGCGTTTGAGCAAGTTCCAATGCGGCCTGAGAAAGATTCTTTAGGCGTTTTTGAATGATAGCCTCGAGCCTATCTGTTAATTCAACTTTTTCTGATGCGGTGTTTACGGTTTCAGTTTCGTGAAGGCTTTTGATGGCCTCTAAGATGAGTTGGGGATTGCCACCACATAGTTTATGTATGGGGGAGGTTAGGGCTGAGGCATTGGGTAGCTCGAGACTCTCGAGCATAGCCTGAACGTCTTTTTCCGAGAGAGGTTGTAATTCAATAATGATAACATGTTTCTGCCCTTCTAAATGTTTTAATCCTGATAAAAGTTCCGAGGCCAT
>JAHEBB010000116.1 GCA_024642575.1 Trueperaceae bacterium
TTGTTTTACTGTTATGAGGCTCAAGTTTTGCCATATGACTGGTGGCATTTTGGGCAAGAACCTGATCAAGGGGTTAAAAAGCAATTTATTCAGGTATTAAAGTCCTGGCAGATCGATTTGGTGCATGTAAATACCTCGGTTTTGCTCGAGCCCCATTTGGCTGCTCGTGAATGTGACATACCTGTCGTGGTACATATTAGAGAACTGCCTGAGCACGATAAAGCGCTTTGTGAAACCTTAGGGGCTGGGCCGGAGGAAATTCGTAAAAAGGTCATAGCTGACTCGGATAAGCTGATAGCAAACTCCCAATTGGTAGCTAATTTCTTTGCTGCGCCCAACAAAACCCAAGTGCTTGCCAATACAGTAGATCTGTCGGTCTTAGATATGGTCAATCAAGTGGACCCTAGCTGTATAAAGGTTGCACTTATTAGCAGTAATTTACCCAAAAAAGGACTAAGCGATTTTGTTGACCTGGCGCATTTGCTGCAAGAGAGTCATCCAACGTTACAATTCATTTTAATTGGCCCCAATACATCGTATCGCCAAACCCTAGAAAGGCAACAAGAAAACAATGAGTTACCTAAAAACATTGTTTTATCTGATTATGTGTTGAGTACTCAAGAAGCTATAGCTCAAGCCAATATTGTTTTGAATCTGTCTCATTTTCAAGAGTCATTTGGTAGAACAATACTCGAGGCCATGGCAGCACGGCGACCTGTTGTTTGTTATGCCTGGGGAGCTTTGCCTGAGCTGGTAGTTCATGGGGAGACAGGGTATCTTGTTCCTTTTCAGGATGTAAAGGCATGTGCTGAGCATTTGAAATTACTCGCAGAAGACTCAGACTTAATCTACATTATGGGCGAGAATGCTCGTAAAAGAGTAGAGAGTAATTACAGCTTTTCACATTTTAAAAAGATATTAGATGCTTGCTATCAAAGCTTTTTTGAATTTGAGGCTGAGAGTATGCCGATAGACGCTTTTAGCTTATAGTTTGTTTGACCCTTCATTTAGTTTGAAGTTTGATCCAAGTACCAATAAGTCACCTTTTATCATACTGCAAGGCACTACAGCAAACACAATAGCGCCCTCCTTGAGGAGAGCGCTAGCTGTCTAAACGAGCTTATTGAGCAGAATCAAGAAGTTGTAACGTTTTACCATCGATAGGTAAACCGATAACGGCGGTACTTTCACCTTCTGAAATGGCATCAATAGCTACTAGGCTTATTTTAAAACTGACGGGTTTCTTAAATGTCTGCGGTTGGGGTGCTGTGCTACAGGATGCTAGTAAAAGAATAAGCAAGATGAGGTAGCTTAGATTTTGAGTCTTTCTGGAGGCTCGAAGTTTAAAACCAAGCAGTAATAGGGCAAAGCTCGAGCCCGCAAACAGTGCCGCGAGTTTCGTTTTAAAATTGCTGGTTACCAGAAGGCTGATAGGGGTATTAGCGCTCAATATCAGATTGCTGTCGGGTTTGAGGGTGAGTGTACCGTTATCTTGTTTAAAACTACCTTTGGCAAGGGCAATATCCTGATTAGTAAGGCTTCCACTATTATCAACATCAAGATAAAGATTGACGGTTTCTAGGTCTAGTAGCTCATTTCCTGTGCCCTGACTTGCGAAGGTCAAGCTTTTGATTTGAGTTTCTACCTCTGACTGTAAACTGATGTTCAGACTTGCTATATTTTCATCTCCAGCATTCACTGAGACATTTTCTTGAGTTGTGTTGTTTTGAATGCTCAACTTATGATTACTGTTAAGAATAGGGGCAGCTTCTAATCCATCAATTTGCTCTAAATACGTAACTAAAGACTGAATCTCGTTATCTGAAAGGGTTGAGTTATGAGCTTTGACTGCCTCATTTAAGGTATTGGCTGCCCCATTATGTAAATAGGGAGCAGAACTCCAAACCCCTCTGAGTCCGGGTGTGTTGATACCTGTAAGCTTAGCTCCGAGGCGATTGCCACTACCTATGTTTAAGGTTCCGACATCATGTAACTGATGAGTAAAGCTGTCACTAAAGCTATTTCCCGTGTGGCAGCCTGCGCAGTTTTCTCTTTCGAAAAGGGCTTTTCCTGCAAAAGCATCAGCACTAAGTGAACCGCTGGGGTCACGGTAGGGGCTAACGGGATAGGTGTTTAAAGATTTCACATAGGCAGCTAGGGCATCAAGATCACTACTGAGTCCAGTTTTAGGGTTGCCCAAGCTTTCTGAGTTTTTACTAAATACACTGTCTGGCATAAGCCCTGTACCACCTGCGAGAGAACGAATTTGACCTTCAAAATCCTGAACTTCATCAAAGTTCGCACTCCAGTGGAGTCTATGCCCATCATCTAAACTGCCGTGACCCATAAGGCTGATCGTGTTACGTAAACCTTCACCAAAGCCACTCAAATCCCAAACTCGACCATCTTGACTGCCGTCATTATGGCAAGCTGCGCAACTCATATAGCTATCTTTTGCCAAACGTAAATCTTTAGCGTCATAGAAAAACTGCTTTCCCTTTAAGACTTCTGGGCTTAGTTTTTCTTGGCTGACTGTAGTAAGGGTAGTGACCAAGCTGGTTTGACCTTCGAAATCAGTGTAGAGGCTACTTAAGTCATGAACGCTAATACTACGATCCATGAAATTTTGCGTATACAAGGTTTTGCCATCAGGAGAGACCACAAGACCTTCAGGAGCTCTACCAACGTCAATACGACTTAGTTCTTGCTTAGTGGTTGCATCAATAACGGCGACCTCGCGGCTACCTTCGAGCGCAACATAAAGGAATATGCCAAGAGGATCAAAGGCAGCGCTGTTAGCTATACCGCCATTATCAAAATCAATACGGACGTTGTAATCTTCTTTTTCGCTATTTAGATTAATGTAAGAACTGATACTGCGAACGGTATTTTCAAAATTAAGATTTTGCCCATCACGTAGCGTTCCTCTGGCAATATTATCTTGTTTAGAGGGAACCCAGGCAGATAAACCGTCTGCGGAAATGACGGCTGGACCTAAATAGTTAGGAATACCACGGCTACTATGCGAGGAGTCCTGGCTGTTACTGTGTTGTAGAAGAATAGTGTTGGTGATGGTTAAGGTGTCCGTTGCAACGACCAAAATTTCGCCGTTAGCTTTGCTTAGATCGACATTAAGGCTTGATTCACCAGGAACGGCTGGGCTAATGAAACGTGAAATATAGAGTTTTGTTGCCTTAGCATTAATGCTTATATGCCTTGGGTTTTCGCCTAAATCTAAGGAGCTCAGTACATTCCCACTGCTATAGTCGAATTTTAAAAGCTTTCCACTTGCCTCAAGAACGACGTACATGGCTTTATGCAGATGATCTGCGACCAGACCGTAGGGTTGCGAACCTATAGGAAGAATAAGGGTTTTACTAACACTAAGTAAATCAGGGCTAATAAGACTTATGCTTGCGTCATATTTATTGCTTACCCAGGCTCTACCTAAAGCATCAAAAGCGATATTTCGAGGGGCTTTACCAACTTCGATTTCGGCTAGTTTTTTGAGGCTACTGGCATTAAAGACGCTGACAGAATTATTGTCTGGGTTTACAACCCATACTCGACCAACATTATTACGAGTTTCATAGGCAATACCATTAGAAGAATAGCTGGGCGATGATGTTAAAGGATTATGGATGATTTGCAGGAATTCTTGTGTTTGCACTGTACCTGTGTCATCGGTAGCTGTAACAGTGATAAGGTAACGGCCTGCTCTTGCAAAGGTATGAGAAACAGAGGTTAAGTTACTATAGGTTGTGTCATTGGAACCATCGCCAAATTGCCAGCGAAATTTCGGGTTTTTTCCACCTGCTACATTAAGATTATAGGTCACTAGAGTATTTACCTCTTGGGCAGGGCTTAAGAGGCGGTTAATCTCAAGCGGTTGATTGGGTGTAGGTGAAGGCTTTGTATTGAAAGTGGCTGTAATTGTGGTAGCTTCATTAAGTGTAATTTTGCAAATATCTGTACCACTACAGTTTCCACCACTCCAACCAGCAAAGTTGACAGTGTCAGAGTTGCTGGCTGTTAGACTAATAACAGATCCTTTGACAAACTCACCAGAACACTTAGAGCCGCAATCAAGACCAGCAAGATTACTTACAACATGCCCTTCATTGGCTGCATTGCCTATTTTACTTACTCCTAAAAAGAGCGTAGTGGGACTTGGCTCTGGTTCAGGTGTCGGAGTTGGTTCGGGAATAAGATTAAACGAACCAGAAACGGTTCTGGCCTGAGATAAAGTGACAACACAGCTAGCGGTACCAGAACAAGCACCTGACCAACCCGCAAAGCTCGAGCCAGTTGCTGGATTAGCATTTAAACTGACAACGGTATTTTCATTAAAGTTGGTGCTGCAACTGTTACCACAGTTAATTCCTGCAGGGTTGCTGCTGATTGTCCCTGTACCTGCGCCGAGCTTATTCACTGTTAAAGCAAAGGTTTTTGGAGTAGGAGCAGCACTTGATACCTGAATGACGCTAGCAACAGAAGGAACGCCTTGATCATTTAAGGCAAAGAGCATCCAGTAACCGGGTGTCATAACATTAATATTGTCATGAGCCTTAACTTTATACTCTCCAGAACTGACAGTATCAAACGTTAAGTTGATAGCTCGAAGATCTGTATTAACAGAATGCGTGAGGCTCGAGAGTTTAATAAGCCTAAAGGTTTTGATATCTTGAGATGTTTTTACCGTAAACTCTTCTGAACGTTTTATAGTGGCTGGGGCATCTATAATCGTGGGACGCTTTGCTAAAGACCCATCTTGATTAAATAGATAAGGGGGACTGAAAAGCTGAGCGTCTAAATGGTTTCCTGGGCAGCTTCCACAAAGCCCTCCTCCACCAGACCAGACACGTCCATCTGGCAGTAATAAAGCAGTGGAGTGATAGTTCCTTGGTACGGACATATCTGCAAGCTCACGCCAAGTTTGAGTTTGAGGGTTCCAAAGCTCTGGGGTTAAAACAGAAAATTGATCGTCATATTTAATTCCATTGGTATTTCCCCCAATAACCAATACCTCTCCACTAGGTAAAACCACGCCATTGGAAAATCGGCGTGGAGTATGAAGAGCATTAATTAAAGTTACTTTAGGTACTTCTTGATTAATATCAATAGTCATTGCTCTATCAGTCGCTTGATTATCGATACCATTTCGCGTGCCACCAGCAAATAAAAGCTTGCCTTGTTCATACATGACTACCACGCCATCTTTGGGATACCAATCAGAAGGGCGTGTACCTAGTGACTTAATGCTTCCATTACCATTTGGATCTATCCAATGCATTTGGGGTGTAGGACCAGCATTAAAAAGTTTGCCGTTGGGTGCAAGGTTCAAAAACGGATGCCAATCATTTTCAAAATAACTGCTGTAATCAAGAATAGGTTCTTGTAGGTTGATCCCAGGTATTAACTTCCACCCCTGTCCCTCAGTCCACCGCTCAGGATACTGTCCTCCCCCACCCCCCAAGGCGGTAAACACAGTTCCATTGGGCAAAGCTACCGAAGTATTGTACCAGCGACCCATATTCATATCTGGTTGGGCAATCCATTTATTTGTTCTGTAATCAAAAAGGGTAGATTCTTTTTTCCCTTTTGTACTATTACCCCCATTCACAAGGACTCTTCCGTCTTCAAGAAGTACTTGTGCTGCGCAAAAAGCATCTTGGTAGGTATTGGGAATGTCAATGAATTTTCCAGTTTTTGGATCCCATGTGGCAGCGTAGGTATATTTTAAATTGCTACCCCCACCAAATCGGTTGGGTAAATATGAAGCCCAAGTAAGCAAACGTCCATCGGGTAATTGAGCCGCAGATACAGGAATATGAGGCCAGGAAATTACACTGCCCCACTCCCCTAAAACATCGCGGTCTGCAATGGCTGCAACTTTTAAAGTTGAGCTATCTATTTCAAAAGGTTCATAATTTTGTGCTAGCTCGGCCCAATATTCATCATCTTTGCTGTGATTTATGGACTGATCTGGTGTTTCTGGCGTTTGGGAGCAGGCACTTATTGATATGAGGGCTAAGATTGAGAATAGAACAATTAAATTAGTTTTTAGAAGAGATAAAACATGAGCCTTCATACTCTAACCGTATGCTTAAACTGGTTTGATCGCAGTGACGGTTGTACATCTTTATTCTTGGGTTGAAATAACCTTTGCTTGGATTGGTCGTTTTAGATAACCCAGCAAAGACTACGAGTATCTTCCTGAATCAAATGAAGCCTTTATTTATGCTGCTATGATTCGTTTAATGCTTGCTAGATAAGCTAAGTTTTCCTAATTTTCACCTTTACAGACGCAAGAAAACTCGGTACTCTTACCTACACTGGATTTAGAAGATTTAACTCCCAATCCTTTTTTAGGAGCAAAGCAATGTTTCGTAATTTTCTCTTTATTGCTCTGATGATTATTTTAAGTAGTTGCTCAAGAGCACCCGTTGTAGATTTAACCGTTTCAGATACAGTAACTAACTGGACCTCTAATCAAGCTACGCTTGACGCCAAATTTTATGCTGATAAAGAAGCCTCAGTGGTTTCGGGCAGCATAGATGCTAAGGGTGGTTTTAGTGCCACGCTGAGTTCAAGTCTTGACACTTCGTTGCTCGAGCCTATCTCTACTTGTGAAGGCTTAACTGTAAGCAGTGAAGCCTTAAAAATGAACCAGTTTTCCGCATTTACTGTGGCCAAAAACAGTGAAAACCTCGGTCTAATTGCACAAGTTTCCTCTGAAACCGTTATGAAAGAGGGTCTTGCTAATGTTGGGTGATTACTATATTCAGTACATCTATGCAAGTACCGCCGCAAGTGTGCAGGGAGACTGTCCTTTAGGGGGTGTTCCGGGCATTTTTCGTTTTGACCTAAATTTAAGACGTGGCTGGAATCTTGCGGTCTTTTCGTTGATTGCCAAAGGCCAAGAGGTTCAAACGCTCGAGCTAGCCAGTAAAGCTGTGCCTGCCGAGGCAGCCTGGTTTTTTGGAGATTAGCGTGCCTATTACTTCAGACTATAAGACGCGGGTATTTGCAATTAAACAGGTTGCTATTCGCCTGATGGGCGAGTCGAAGCAAGTTGATTTGCTTGCAGCCCTATGGCAGCAGCTTTTTGTCTTAAGCGAAACTCGCGAATTTCTGCAAGAGATCTGGCTCGAGCTTTCAGCCATGCCTTTAACCAAGCGTTCAGGTACAACAGTATTTCAAGCTAATCACTTAAATGTTAAGCGTCATGAAGAAGGCTTTGACCTCGACTGTGCTGAATCTCAGCTTCAGGTAAATGTTGCATTGGGGCAGGCAAAACTTTATCTGCATGAACGTTTTTGGCTCGAGTCAGTTTACAACCAGCGTGAGTTTTTCTTGCTTGCCTTGCTCATGCTTTTGCGCCCCAAAGGGCTTTATGGGCTTCATGCCTGTGGTTTAAATAAAGAAGGTTTAGGCATTTTGCTGGTAGGTTCTAGCGGTTCGGGTAAAACTACGACTATGCTTAATCTGATTCGCTCAGGTTGGCAGTTCTTGTCAGATGATGCGGTACTTTTACATGAAACCCCTACGGCTATTGAAGCGCTGGCTTTTCGTAAAGGCTTTTCGGTAATGCCCGATGTTGCCCATGATTTAGAGAGGGTTGCCACTAGCTTTGAATTTGATGACCCAGAAGGAAAAAAGATTGTTGAGCTTGCCGATGATTTTGGTGGTGGGCGCACAGAGAGGTGTAAGCCAAAGATGGTGCTTTTTCCAGTGCTTTCTGGAGAGGTGACTAGGCTCGAGGCTATGAACCCAGTCGAAGCGCTGTTAAAACTATCTCAGCAAAGCGGTGGCATCATGACGGATGCAAAGATTTCGCAGTTACAACTCAGCATGCTTAAAACCTTATTGCGGCAGGTTCAGTGTTTTAAGCTTAATTTAGCTGAAGATTCCCTCTCAAGCCCACAGCTGATTAGTCATCTTATCCAAAGCCAGGCTCTAGTGAATCATGGCTAAGCGTATCGTTATCGAACTGACTAATCGCTGTAATCTGGCTTGCCAGCACTGCTTTTCAGGCAGACATGGCGGTAATGATGATCTGAGCTTAGACTTGCTTGAAAAGGTATTTGTTGAAGCCAAAAAGCTAGGTTTTGAACACTTAACCTTTACGGGCGGCGATCCCACCGTTTACAAATATTTTGATGAGCTTCTTGCTAAAGTTGCCGAGCACGATTACCGCTTTAGCTTTGTGACCAATGGCTATAACTTTGCCACATCTCATAAAAAAATATTGCCTTATTTGTCGAACTTGGAGCAAATCACTTTTAGCTTGGATGGTGCTTCCGAGGCAACCCACGGCGCACTTAGAGGCAAACATTCTTATAAGCAGGTTATTGCTGCTATGCGTTTAGCCAAAGATTTAGACATCCCTTTTAGCAATAATATGGTGATTACGCGCCACAATCAGCACGAAATAAAAGACCTTGCCGAACTTGCCTACCGTCTTGGTAGTAGTGGTTTGCGTTTTGGTCACTTGATGCATTCACCCATAACGACTGCAAACGGTTGGGACTTGAGTCTGACTGAGCGTCAGCAGGTAGAATGGAAAATTTGGCAACTTCAAGCGGAGTATGTTGCTAGGCTACCAATTGCTATGGCACCAGGTTTTAGTACCGAACAGCTCTTTCCCTGTGCACCTCTTAACATGATGGAGGTCAATATAGATAGTCAGGGAAATATAACCAAGTGTTGCCACTTGAGTAGCCACGGCCCAATTGCCAGTCAAGATGACATTGTTGGCAACTTAGAAACTTTAAGTTTTACCGAAGGTTTCTTAAAACTTGTTGCTGGTAATGAAAGGCTCAAACGTATTAAGCAAGCTCACTTTGCTAGTGGAGCAAATGAAGATGATAAAAGCCCTTGCTGGTACTGCTCAAAATATTTTAAAAAAGTTGATTGGCTTAAAGAATTTCCTGAAAACCCTTGGACACGGAGTTTAGAGGATCCTAAAACACAGAGGATTAAGCTCATGTAATTCAAGAGTATTTCTTCAAATGTTCGTAAATCAAAACCTCTAGGTCACGCCATTCCATTCTAGGAGGAATAATTTGAATTATAGACTGCGAGTCTTTTTTGCAGGTTTGCTTATTTTATTTGTAGCCGCCTGTAATACGGAATTAAACCCAGATACTGTAAGTGGTGAAAATAGTTTTAGCTTTACTATCGACCCTATAAATCAAACCGTTCAGTTAGAGAATGCCGAAGCCTTACTACAAACTCTAGATAATACATTGCAATGTGGTTTAGAAGAAGCTAGCATCTTAAGACCTACAACTGATCTGGTATTAAGCCATTATGAGTTTGTTTTTTTACCTAATAATCAACTGAAAATCACCGCTAAATTTACAAATGCCAGTAGCTTTGACTATGCAGAGTTGAGCTTTGAAAAAGTAACGAGCAAACGTATCTTAGGTTCAACTGAACCTGCCCCTGTTGATTTCCTGGCTTCTCAAGCTGAGACCGCCGAGATAGAATTTTTGGTGCATCACAAAGGCAGTGTCTTTACCTATGAGGTGATTGCAAAAGCTAAGGTACTCTGTGAAGAGCCTAAGCCAGAAGCTGACCTAAGTGTGACAAAAACAGCGAATACCGACACGATCGCATCAGATGAAACCGTTAGCTATACGGTCACTGTTAAAAATAAGGGGCCAGACCTGGCTCAGAATGTGGTGCTGAATGATGAATTACGTACCACGCTCGAGTTCCAAAATGGTACAGGTAACTTAGCTTTTGTTGAGAACTGCACCGTTACCCCTGTTACTGAAGGTGAAGACATCCTTTGTGAACTAGGTGATTTGGCATCTGGTGAAGAAAAAGTCATCGAAATGAAAGTAACACCTATTGCAGTGGGTACCATGACCAATACTGCAAGGCTGAGTTCAGATACACCTGACCCAGATTTAACTAACAATGAAGCGACCGAAACCACGACAGTTATAGAACCGACTCCCTTACAAGCAGACCTGAGTATTAGCAAAGTGGCAGACCCAAAACAGGCTTTGCCAGGTGACAGCGTTGTTTACACTATTAGGGTAACAAATGCAGGACCAGATGCCGCTGAAAATGTCGTGGTTAGTGACAGCCTTCCCTCGGGTTTAACGCTCGAGTCTACAACGGGCTGTAATGAAGACCCCAACGGCGTTCCTAATTGCTCGTTAGCGAGTATTGCTGCAGGTGCTTCAAAGCAGTACACCATCAAGGTTAAGGTAGATGACAAGGTAGAAGGCAAACTTGAAAATACCGTTTTAGTAAGTTCAACAACGCTTGACCCCAATTTAGATAATAACAGCGCCAAAACTGACATAGCCGTTAATGCGCCTATGGCTGACCTGAAGATTACTAAAGTGGATGATCGTGATCCTATTGTGGCTGGTAATACCCTTACCTATATTCTTACTGTCGAAAACCTTGGACCTGATACAGCTCAAAATGTGGTGGTAACCGACAGTTTACCGGCAGGGCTTACGTTTGTCTCGAGTTCAGGTTGTTCAGAAGACCCCAATGGTGTACCAGCATGTTCACTTGGAGATATCGCTTCTGGAGCTGCAAAGCAATACAGCATTCAAGTAAACATAGCTGGTACGACCACCGGTACCCTTACAAATACTGCGGAAGTTAGCTCGGCAACAGCCGATCCTAAAAAAGACAACAATATTGCCACTGAAGAAACAGTGGTACAGCCTGCTACTGCAACGCTTACGCTTATCAAAGAAGTGATTAATGATAATGGGGGAACGCTTACAGCCAATGATTTTGATTTATTCATTAATGACCAAAAAGTCCTATCAGGCGTTGCCAACAGCGTAGCTGCAAACCAAACGCTAACGATAAATGAGCAAGAAGTACCTGGGTATTTATTTACAGGTATCTCAGGGAGTGGTTGCCCTAGTGATTTAGGCGGCACCGTCAGTTTGCAGCCTGGTGAAAATCTTACCTGCACGATTAGCAATGATGATATTCAGGCTACTTTAACCATCATAAAGCATGTCATTAATGACAATGGTGGCACCGCTAGTGCCAGCGACTTTAATCTCTATATAACTGCTATAAATGCCAGTCAGAGTAGTGTCACAGGTAGTGAAACGGGGGTAAGTATCAATGTCAACCCAGGTCTGTTTAATGTTACTGAAGCTGACTCCGGTAACTACTCAGTTTCTTACCAAGACTGCCAAGGCGAAATTGCCTTGGGTCAAGCGCTTGAATGTACTGTTACCAATGATGATATTGCCCCTCAAACAGGCACCATCATCCTACAAAAAGAAGTAACAAGGGCCGACCCAAATACACCTGACCAAATGTTTTCTATAGGCATGACTGGCCCAAATGGCTTTAGTGCAGGTACTGGCTTTGCTGCGGGTGACAGCTTCACCTTTGAACCGCTCGAGCCTGGAAACTATAGTGCCCTTGAAGGCGTACCCACAGGCTGGACGCTAGATAACATAAGCTGCACAAGCCAAACGGGCGTATCAACTCTTGGTACTTTCTCAGCTGCCAGCACCTCGCTAGATATAGGCTTAGCAGCAGGTGACACGGTCACCTGTGTCTTTAGCAATAGCTTTGATGAAGTGCAACCCACAACTGGCACCATCATCATTGAGAAACAAACCAATCCAGACGGTGATACCACCCAGTTTGACTTTACAGGGAATATCGGCATGGCCAATGCCTTTAGTCTGGCTGATGGTGAAAGCAAAACCTTTACAGATGTTGCACCAGATACTTATACGATTATTGAACTGGTTCCAACCGATTGGCAACTGACAGGTATTAGTTGTGGTACGGGTAATGCTAGTTATGATCTATCCAGTGGTAGCGCAACCCTTACTTTAGATGCTGGAGAAACCATCACCTGTACCTTTACCAATACCAAAAACCCTGAGCCTGAAACAGGTAGCATCGTTATCCTTAAAGATACGGTGCCAGATGATGGACAAGATTTTGCTTTTACAACTTTAGGCGGCTTGGTTCCTGAGACTTTCAGTCTAGATGATGATAATGACCCTACCCTAAGCAATACGCAGGTGTTTAGTGACCTTGTTCCAGGTGTTTACACTGTAAGTGAAACAGCCATAGACGGATATGAAATTAGCATTAGCTGTGATGACCCAAGCAATGGTTCTGACCCGGCTACCAATACCGAAGTTCTAGTACCCTCTGCAGGTATTCACCTTTCTGCAGGTGAGACTGTTACTTGTACCTTTACCAATACAAAACAACCCATGCTTACTTTGATAAAGGTAGTTGTTAACGATGATGGTGGAACCGCAGGAGTTAGTGACTTTCCCCTTACTATGAATGGGAATGTTGTACCTTCGGGCACTCCTCAGACCTTTGCTCCAGGTGCGGTGGTAACTATTGACGAAACTACCCGCTCCGATTATGCACTTATAAGTGTGAGTGGAACGGGCTGCCCTACCAGCTTACCTGGCGATCTTAGTCTCAGTGCAGGTGATAACGTTACTTGTGTGATTACCAATGACGACATTCCTCAGCTCGGCAGTATTACCATCCGTAAAGCTGTAGATAACAATGACTTTGCTGATCAGCTCTTTGACTTCAGCTTTGATGGCACAACAGCTTTTTCAGTGAGTGAAAATGGTAATGCAGCCGTTTTTAATGATTTAGTTGTGGGTACTTATAATGTAACTGAACTTGTACCAAATGACTGGGATTTAGCATCAATTAATTGTGGGTTTGGTCAAAATAATACCGCAGCTGTCAATGGTGTGAATATCGTACTTGAGGCAGGTGAAAACGTAACTTGCACCTTTAATAATAATTATATTGAGCCAGAGCCTCTCGGTAGCATCATCATACGCAAAGTGAGCGAACCAGCAGGTGGTGTAAATTTTGGCTTTACAGGCAACATAGGCATGGCAAATGTCTTTAGTCTAGATGATGGTCAGGAACAAACCTTTAACAATGTAATACCTGGTAGTTACACCGTTACCGAAGATGCAAACGCAAACTATGACCTCAGTTCAGTAAGCTGTAATGATGCAAATAGTATGGGGGATACAGGCACACGTACGGCAAACATTAGTCTCGAGGCATTTGAAACCGTAACTTGTACCTTTACCAATACGCAGCCTCTCATAGACTTTAGCGCCACAAAACTAAGAGATGACAAAGTTGGCTCAGTTAGCTTTGCCAATGATGAGAAATTAGCAGGTTGGGAGTTTACACTCTATGATGCCTCAAACACGCAAATTGCTCAGGGCACAACAGATGCAAATGGCGTTGCTGATTTAGGCAGTCACCCAGCAGGTACCTACACTTGGTGTGAAACGCCTCAAGCTGGTTGGGAAAATACCCTTCCAGGTACAAGCACTGCCTCTGACCCCGCAGGTTTAGGTAGACCCTGTGTGACACGAGATATTACAAACACTGTGACTAATACCAGTACTAATTTCTGGAATTATGAGGAACTTCTAATTGACTT
>JAHEBB010000543.1 GCA_024642575.1 Trueperaceae bacterium
AGCTCGAGCGCAAATTGGGCATTCAAATGGCTTACAAAATTCCCACGCAACCAGCAAATCATCTATACAAAATCTAAACAATAAGCAGATAGAGTCTAAAACTGAGTCTGGCACACTAAGTCTAGAAGGCGAAAAGTCTTCGGGAAACGAAAGGAAAGTTATGAAAACTCGACTTAAAAAAGGAATCCTTGTAGCTACGACTTCAGGTCTTTTACTTAGCGGCCTTGCTCTGGTAGGTGCTCAGCAAAATACGACTGATACGACGACTCCAACTCTTACCCAAACGCAAAACCGCATGTCAGGTGGACGTGGTGACCATATGCGAGGTGGCTCTGGCGACTTTATGCCTGGCTTACCTGGAATGGGTGGCCGCATGCTTACCGAAGGTAGCACTATAGAGGTAAGCTTTTATGATGCTGACCCTGCTCAAGGCGGTACTGAGCTAAACATTTATACGCTCAATGTCGGTACTGACAGCGAAATGAGCTTTGCTCAAAATGTCCGAGATGCAATGCAAACTGCTGCCTTTGCCGTAGTGAAAGTTAGTGCGCAAAGTCGTACGCTCGAGCTTGCCAATACTGACACAACGGAAGGTTTTGGTTTTCGCGGTGTCCCCATTAGAGGCTTAAGTGAAGGCAGCACTTTAGCGGCTCTGTTCTATGATAGCAACCCAGCAGACGGTGCCACAGCCACCTCAACCCTGAACTTTACTGCCGGTGTTGACAGCGAACTTGCCTTTGAAAAAGCTTTTCAAGAAGCAGCTAGCAGTGCCAGTTATGTCACGCTAACCACAAGTGCTCAGGAGCGTACCCTTGATCTGGCCCAAATAGGCGACCGCTTTGGCGATGCCTTTGAAGGGCAAGGTAATGGTTTCGGCCCTGGCGGTTTTGGTCATGATGGTGCTGGTCATGATGGTTTTGGCCCTGGTATGCACCGTGGCCCTGGTGATTTTGGTCCTGGAAACACAAACCCCGACACCGACGATTCCGACGCCCCCCAATCTTAACCCCTCCCTTCATTCTACCTCCCTAAACTGAGTGCCAAAAAGCACTCAGTTCATTTTTTACATTTTCAACAATCATTGCACTATAGTCTTACTGCAATTTTTTAAGAATGTTTACTGCCGTTTTTTGCAATCTATTTTTTATAAAGAGCTAAATTGATGATGATTTTACATCATCAAATCCGATCTTTGTTCGTACCCTCAAATAAGCTAGGTATTAGTACACTTACTTTTCAGGCTGGTATTAGGTATGGATTCCAGCCTTCGCTGGAATGACGAATGTAAGCATAAACCTCGTACTACTTCGAACCTTATCGTTTAACTTTGAATTCCCTATACCATCCACTATCTGGGGAGGGTGAGGTTAGTTTTATCAATAAACATTGGAATGACTCTATTCTATTTTTAGATTTGAAAACTTTTTGACTTGCTACTGTATGACTTTAGGGTCTTATATAAGCAACCGTAACTCCGTGTCCACCTTCATAGGGCACAGCATCTTCATAGCGCTCAACGCGCTTTTCATTTTTTAGATAGTTTCTCACAGCATCGCGCAGTGCGCCTGTGCCTTTACCATGTAAAATTCTAATTTTATCTGCCTTACGTGACTGCGCCACCATAATAAAGTCGCGGACTTTCTCGAGCCCTTCCTCGACACGTTCACCCCGAATATTAAGCTCTTCTTCAAAGCGACTGGGGGAAACATAGGTACTTGCTCTAGGTTTTGCTTGTTCAGGAGCTTTAATTAGTTTTACACCCCGTCTGGGCACTTCAACTTTCAACAGGCCTAGTTGCACAAGCACAGCTTGACCGCGTACTTCCACAATAGGGCCTTCGGCATCATAGTCATCAACCCGCACGATGGCCCCTGGCTCGAGCTTATTTTTTGATGACGGTTGAGGCGGCGCTTTGGGTTTAACTTTTTTCTGCACATCTTTACGCAGTTGCTGCAATTCACCTAAGGCACTGGCACGCTGACTCATATCGGTACTTGCCGTTCTTTTTAGTTCTTTGGCACGCTGCAAGGTATCTTGCAACATTTCATCGGCCTTTTCCGCAGCAGCCGAAATAACATCTTCTTCGCGGCGGCGAAGCCTCTCAATTTGAGCACGTAAGATTTCAGCTTCTTTAAAAGCTTGATCTCTGGCCTCTTCTGCGGCCATAACATCTTCTTCAAGCTTCACCCTTTGCTGTTCTAAGGTTTCGAGCAGACGCTCGAGCCTCTCCCCTTCTGGCCCCAAGATGTCACTGGCTCTACTCAGCAACGTTTTTGACAAACCAATACGATCAGCAATTGATAACGCGTAACTACGCCCAGGCTGCCCAACGACCAGCGTATAGGTGGGTTTGAGCGCTTCCACATCAAAGCGCATCGCAGCATTTTGAATGCCATCTGTTTCAGAAGCAAAGACTTTAAGGGGAGCCAAATGGGTTGTAATCAGCCCAGGTGCACCACTTTCTAAAACCTGCTCTAAAATGGCTTGCGACAAGGCTGCACCTTCATCAGGGTCGGTGCCCGAACCTAACTCATCTATCAGAATGAGCACTTGCGGACTCGCCTGATCAACAATCGCTTTTAAATTGGTTAAATGTCCTGCATAGGTACTTAAACTAGCAGCAATACTTTGCTCATCACCAATATCTGTAAGTAACGCTTCAAAATAAGGGAGAGTCAAATCAGCGTTACCACTTGCAGCCACAAAGAGCCCACTATGCGCCATCAAGGTGGCTAGCCCTAAGGTTTTTAACAGAACCGTTTTACCCCCGGCGTTTGGCCCTGTAATAACCAGAAGACGGTCTTCGCTATCAAGATTTATGCTGTTAGGTACACAATTAGCAATCAGAGGATGGCGCGCTTCTTGTAAACTTACTTTTCCCTCACCATTAAAAACGGGTTTAGCCAGCTTCCATTCTTTAGCTAAACGAGCGCTGGCATTGATAAGGTCAAGCTGGGTCAAGATTTCAAACGTGTCATCCAGACCTTCTTCATAAGCAAGGCGTTGCGCCAAAGCAATCAAAATACGCCTGACTTCATCACGCTCTTCAAACTCGAGCATGGCTAGCTCGTTATTCATCGGCACAACTGACTGCGGCTCGATAAACAACGTTTGCCCTGAATCTGATGAATCTAATGCAATGCCGGGAACCTTTGACTGAAAACTGGCAATCACAGGAATGGCGTAGCGATCACGCCTCATAGTTATCAGCGGATCACGAATGTACTCAGAGTAAGTATTTAAAAGGTGATTGAGTCGCTCACGAATGCGGTCACGTAGCGGGCGAAGCTTACGCCGTATTTCACGAAGTTTGGGAGTAGCATCATCACGCACACGACCATCCAGGTCTAGCTGCTCACGCACCAGCCTAAGTGCGCCATCAAAAGAGCGCATTCGCATGGCAATTTCTGAAAGCGCAGGTCGCTCGGAGGCCAAGATAGAACGCTTGATAGTACCTGCAGCGTCCATGGTATAGGCAATTTGCAAAATGTCTTCGCCCTCTAAAACCTTACCTTCACGCACAGCTTCAACCAGCGGGCGAATATCATGCACCCCGCCTAAAGCCAGGTCAG
>JAHEBB010000544.1 GCA_024642575.1 Trueperaceae bacterium
GTTTAAGCTCGAGCGTTAAGGAGATTTATGTTAGTTGGCATTTCCCCCCTGATTAGCCCTGATCTTTTAGCCGTTTTGCACCGTATGGGGCATGGTGACGAGATTGTTTTGGCGGACGCGCATTTTCCTGGCGAGACGTTTAACCCCCGTGTTTTACGTGCCGATGGCCTCCGCGTTACTGATTTGCTAGAAGCTATCTTGCCCCTTTTTGTTTTGGACACGTATGTAGAAAAACCCCTCATCATGATGCAAGCAGTTCCTGGAGATACGCTCGAGCCAAAGGTCGAAGCTTCTTACCGCAAGGTGGTTGACCGCTACTACCCTGAGACCCCAGCTATCGCTCGGCTCGAGCGCTTTGCCTTTTACGAACGCACCAAGTCTGCCTTTGCAGTACTCATGACGGGCGAGACTGCCAAATACGGCAACCTTATTCTCAAAAAAGGCGTTACGCCTATAAAGGAGTCAAAATGAAACGACACGAGCACCAAAAAGACCACAGCGCAGCCTTGGCAAAGATTGATGCCGTTATTAAGCAAGGCCCTTTTGCGGCAAACTGGGAATCGTTAAAAGGATTTACAGTTCCCGAGTGGTACTTAAACGATAAGTTTGGCATCTTTATCCACTGGGGACTTTACTGTGTACCTGCTTTTAGTAATGAGTGGTATCCCCGCAATATGTACCAGCAAGGCAGCAAGGAATTTGATCATCATCTAAAGACTTACGGTAAGCACAAAGAGTTTGGTTACAAGGATTTTATCCCGATGCTCACCGCCAAAGACTACGATCCCAAAGCATGGGCAAAACTGTTTAAAGATGCGGGTGCCAAATTTGTCATGCCAGTAGCAGAGCACCACGATGGTTTCCCCATGTATGACAGTGATTTTACCGATTGGTGCGCCGCCAAAATGGGTCCGAAGCGCGATCTTGTAGGTGATCTTGCTAACGCTGTACGAGCCGAAGGCATGGTGTTTAGTGCCTCTTCGCACCGCGCCGAAAACTGGTGGTTCTATGATGGTGGGCTCGAGTTTGATTCAGATGTAAGTGACCCAGCCAATGCAGGCTTATACGGTCCCCCTCAACCAGCCTCTCCAAAGGCAAGTCATAGTAGCGAAGAATGGCGGAGCAAAACCTGGAGCCCAGTGCCAGACAAGGCATTTTTGGATGATTGGCTGGTACGCACCTGCGAAATCATAGACAAATACCGCCCACAAGTCCTCTGGTTTGACTGGTGGATAGAACAAGAAGTGTTTCAGCCTTATTTGCAAAAATTCGCCGCCTATTATTACAACCGAGGTGCTGAGTGGGGTCTAGGCGTTGCCATTAATCACAAACATGATTCTTACCCGATAGGCACAACGGTCTTTGATATTGAACGTGGCCAGCTCAATCACATCCGCGAGCATTTCTGGCAAAATGACACCTCAGTATCAAAAAATTCCTGGGGCTATATTAGTCATCATGACTATAAACCTGCCCAGTGGATTATTCAGGATTTGGTCGATATTGTCAGTAAAAATGGTGCTCTCCTGTTAAATATAGGGCCCAAACCTGATGGCACGATTCCTCAAGAAGAGCAAGCCATGCTTTTAGAAATAGGTAAATGGCTGAGCATAAATGGTGAGGCGATTTATAACACGCGCCCTTGGGAAGTTTATGGCGAAGGCCCAACTGAAGTTCCCGAAGGTTCTTTTACAGATACTAAGCGTAAGGATTTTAGCCCAAAAGATATTCGCTTTACCCAAAATGGCAAAAATCTTTACGCGACGCTCTTAGCCTGGAATAAAGGTAGCGTAACGATACAATCCCTTAAGGAAGGCTCGAGCGTTTCCGCAAGTGACATCAAAAAAATAAGTTTGTTAGGCGATGGGTCTGCACTCGAGTTTACACAATCAAGTAAAGGCTTAAACATTTCATTGCCAGAAAACCCACCATGTGACCATGCCTTTGTCTTAAAGCTCGAGCTTGCTTAAAAAAGTTACTCATGACCACAGTCACAGATGTTATCCGCCATATCGAAAAACTTACGGGTCACCCCCTAAATAAAGACGAGGGCGTTCATCATGGTGACGCAAATAGAGAATTAAAGAGTGTCACGCTAGCATGGATGGCAACGCCTGAAGCTATCCATGCTGCTGGGCAGCGGGGTGACCAACTGCTCCTCTGTCATGAAAGCCTTTACTATCCTTATGATGTTGTGATTTCACCAAATCCTCCTACCGATTGGCAGTCTTGGAAGGTTAATCGCCAACGTAGAGAAGCCCTTGAAACATATAATCTGAGCTGTTTACGCATTCATGGTTCTGCCGATGAAATTTGTATTTTTGATACGTTTGCAGAAGTTCTTGGGCTGGGAGAGCCTGTGCTGAACCAAGGAGCTTATGCCAAAATCTTTGAAATTCCAGAATGCCCGCTTGATGAACTAATTCAGCAGGTGAAACAGTGTGTAGGCATGAAGGGCGTCCGGGTAGCCGATGGAGGCAAACCAAAGCGCAAGGTAAAACGCATTGGTCTGCCCTGGGGCGGTATGGGGCTATTTGTTAATGTCGGCTATCAGCAGCAACTTCTCGAATTAGGCTGTGATGTCTTTATTGCTGGCGAGAGCGATAACTATGGGTTTCGCTTTGCCTTAGAAAGTGGCATCCCTATGATTGAAACCAGTCATGAACTGAGCGAGAATGATGGGCTGGTGGTATTTACCGAGCTATTGGCTCGAGCCTTTCCTGAAGTCAGTTTTCACTTTCATGAAAACGAATGCGTCTGGCGGATGGCTTAAACTCAAGGAAGGTTTTGTGCATTTACCTTACGAGGTTATCTAAAATGTCTGTAACAAACATTTGCGCTGTAACCGTTAATCACAATACATCTCACTTTGTCGAGCTGATGCTGCGCAGTCTTTTTTACACAAACGACTTCAGCAAGCTCGAGTTTCACATAACCGTGTTAGATAATGCTTCAAATGATGCCTATCTTGAACAACTCGAGCACTATCTAGGAAAGGAGCATATCCCCTTCGTTCAAACTGGCTTTGATAATCTACTTGCACCCGAAAAACACGGGGCAGCTCTCGAGCGCTTTGTAACAACGCTTAAGAACTGTGACTACTACCTGTTTCTTGACAGCGACATCTGGTTTATCGAAGAAAATACAGTTGCCACCATGCTAACTGAGTTACAGCAGGCTCCCGCTGCTATCTTTGCCAATCAAGCCAAAATATACGGGTACTATGCAGACAAAATTATCGAAGGAAATATAGAACCTGATACCCTGACAAGACAACTTTCCTTTGAGGGTGGCAATTACTCAGCACGCTCAGCACGACGTTGTAGCCCTGTTTGCAGCCTTGTGGCAAACACCCCCACTTTTCAAACCATTGTGAAACACATCGGTTTAGGTCGCGCGGTCAGCTTTGAGGTAGGTTGGGCAACGTACTATGATACCTTTGGTCTTATGACTCAGGTAATGGCGACGCACGGTCTTGATTTCATGGTTTCATCCAAACAAATCAACCACTTTACAATGACCTCTTACGACGATGAAGGACGAACTATAAAAGATAA
>JAHEBB010000545.1 GCA_024642575.1 Trueperaceae bacterium
ATCCCGAGGGAAACACCGCAGCCGAAGACGAGCCGCGCATCTGGGTTATTGCTCAAAAACCGCTTTAAAACGAATGGCAATCGACTCGCTGTAGCTTTGAAAGCCTAGTTTTTCAGCCAATTTCAGAGCAGGGGTATTGCTTAAGAGCGTTTGGTAAAGTACTAACTGGTTTAGCTCGAGCGCCCCTTTTATAACTGCCCCTAAACAAGCCTCAGCGAACCTTTTGCCCCGATAATCTGGATGACAAACAACGCCTAAGTTAATGACATCTTCTTGCCAGTAAATAGCTTTTGCGACTGTCAGCAACCGATCTTCTAAAAAGTAACCAAACAGGTTTTTATCTTCAAGCTTTATATCACTATGTTCCCAGTCAAGCTGAGGGCAGGCATGTTTAAGGTCTAAGAGAGCAAACTGGTCTTGAACTCTTAATAGACGCACGTTGTTAACTGCTTCAAACCGAAACCGCTCAGGCTCGAGCCAACCTTGATAGGCAGGACCAATCACGCGTTCACTATAATCTGTAAAGAGGGTTTGAAGCTTGCTTGCTGACCAGCTTTCAGTTAAAGATAAGCGCTCGAGCCTTGTTTTGAACTCGTTTAAAACACTTTCAGGTACTGAGAATATCAGCGCGTCACCTCGTTTAAACGCATACATTCCCCAGTAATCCGCGAGGCTTTTTGCATGAGGTATAAATAAGAGACCTGACTCGGGCAAACCCTCTGTCAGACCCAAATAAACTTGCCAGTACTGACTAGCCCTGGCAAAACCCATTACAGTTTTTGTACCGTGTCTCCCAAATGAATCTTGCCAGCTTTGACCACTTTGGCATTGATACCTCTTAGACAAAGCTCTTTACCCACTTTAGAGTTGACAAACTTCATGGCCTCGAGCCCAAAGCGTTCGACAAACTTATCGCAACCTGTGTGCGGCTGGGCTGTCACTTCAATAATGGCCTCACCTAGGGCAAGCTGTGTACCTGCGGGTAGGTTTTCCTTACTTAAATCCATATCGATAAAAAACTGATCGCCTGCCAGTTGCCAGCGCTCTTTATCACCACTGGTTAAGAGGTCAATAACTCTGCTGTTCATGATATTAAGTTGCATGTCAGGATGCGCTGAACCGTCAGCGGTACGCGAACTGCTGCGGAGATGCCAGGTATCGCCAACTAGCCCTACCGTTAAGTCAAGCTCCGCTTCTTGCAAGACCTCCCGCTTATTTTCGGCAGGTCGGCGCACGATTAGATCAAGTTTTGCCGAACCTTTGGGAGATGCTTGAATTGTAGCTAAACCTAGCTCGAGCGCTTCTTTTGAAAGATGATGACTAGCAACCATAGTAAATCCTCCTGCTAGTCATCATACAAAGTTTGACTAAGGTGCATCGTTAATAAGGTAATAGGCTAGGATCTAGGTCATCCAGTTTAGTAGGCCTTAACAAAGACATTGCTGGCTTGACAAGCAATGTCTTCTGTCACGAAAACAATCTAAGGCTGTTTTACAACCAAACTTAAGGATTAAAGCTGATAGGGCCAGGGCCTTGGGTAAACGGAATTAGGTTGAAATACCTTTTGATAAAAGTGGATTTATCTAACTGACACTCTAACTGTCGACATTCCTCATAACTTGCCAAAAGCATGGTGCCAGTGAATAAAGCACCTGTTTGTTTTATCGTATCGTTTGGAGCTGTTAGACTTGCAGGAGATAGGGTTTGGCTTTGCCAGCTCGAGCCGTTCCAGCTTAGTAAAGCCGTATCTTCTAGTACGATAGGCTGGCTAGTTGCACTTAAACCAACTACCTTGCCCTTAGTCTTTCTATCGCCAAAGGTTTGCCAGCCTTGCCCGTCCCAGTACCTAATAAAGTGAGTTGTAGGTAATCTAGGATTGGCAGTGGTTAAAACAGGCAGATTTTTTGCGCTTAGGTTTAGGCTAAGTAACTGAGTATTGCTTAAGGCTGGGGTCAGGTCTTGCCAACTATTTCCTTCTAAAACTTTGACATAAGAATTTGAGGTTTGCTGCATCATTGCTGTCCATGCAACTACAGGTTTAGCAAAAGAATTCATGCTTAAGAAGAATTGATAAGGATATGCCTGAAAAGCATTATTGCTCATTGCAGGACCAACCAATGACCAAGTATTACCATCCCACTTGGTTAATTGCAGGCTCGAGTTGACATGCAAAACATAGAGGGCATTTTGATAGAAAAGGAGTTTGGTTAAAGGCGGACTAAGCGTATCTAGACCCTTTAGAATAGCAATGGGAATAGAAAGTTGCTGCCAGGCAGAGCCGTTCCAGTGTTTAATAATCAGCTCATAGTAGTCGCAAATGAGTGCTTCTGAGCTAAAGCACTGAGCAAAAGCAACATAAGGGTTTCCCTGGGCATCAAGAGTTATTGAGCTAAATCTGGCGTCTTCACCGAGAAGCTCGAGGTTTCCTCCTAACTTTGCCCAACTTGCACTTTTAGGGTTCCAGCGTTTAACCGCAACTGAACCTAGCGCACAGGGCCACGAGCAACTTGTGTAGGCAACTGTGGGTATACCCTGATAAACCGCCATTTCGCTATAGTCAAGCATATCTTCCCAGGGGTCTTGTACCGTCCCACCCAAATTGTGCCAGCCTGTTAAAACCTGCGCTTCTAGTTTAGGAACTGGGTTTGAGGAACAGGCGCTCAACAAACCCACGCAAAAAAGTAATACGACTATGTA
Organism: Trueperaceae bacterium; assembly: GCA_024642575.1. GTDB lineage: Bacteria > Deinococcota > Deinococci > Deinococcales > Trueperaceae > JAHEBB01. The sequence continues at coordinate 2,698 of JAHEBB010000545.1, forward strand.
ACGCATCATGACTCCTTTAGTAGCGCCTAAGCTCGAGGCTTGAAGCATTGGGGCTAATTAAGAGATAGGGTCGGTCAGTCGAATCAAGTGCCAGTGGAGAAGCAGTTCTTACACCCATACTTTGACCCACCGTCTGCCAAGTTGAGCCTGTCCAGCGCATAACCCGACTCGATAAAGGCCCCGCAGCGATACTTTGATTAGTCCAGCCAAGAACAGGTTTACCTGTAGAATCCATGCTTAAGTAAAGTCCAAAGGCATAATCTTGAGCCGCCAGTTCAATAGGCGTTCCTATAATTTGCCAGCTTGTGCCTGTCCATTCTTTGACATAGATTTTGCTTGGTGTTGTTAATAAAAAGGTATTGTCTGTCCAGGCGATAACAGGTTGCCCCGAGCTATTTAACGCCAGCTTAATAAAATGAAAACTGGAACTATCAAGCTCGAGCGCACCGCCTAAATTTTGCCAAGTTTGACTAGACGGGTTCCAACGTCTGACATAAACATGATGCCCTTGCGTTGCATCAACCCGCTCATCCCAGGCAACCACGGGAATCTCTTGACCTATCAAGGTCATAGCAGGTTGAGACACCACGCTCACCCCAACTCTTTCTAGTTGCCCACCCACAGCTTGCCAGCTACTGCCATCCCACTGTTTGACATAGAGATTGGTATTGCTGCTGTTTACACTTTGCACATAGGCAATCAGGGGCTGGTCAATGTTGTTGAGTTGTAAAGCAGGGGGCGTGCTTGTCGGAGAACTGCTTATGGTTCCACCTAATTGTTCCCAAACCGAAGCCCCTATTTGCCGCCTAACCCTTAGGCGTTGGCTACTGGGGTCGCCTTCAACAAAAGCAACA
>JAHEBB010000117.1 GCA_024642575.1 Trueperaceae bacterium
TGCATAAAAAAGCCCCGCTATTAGCGGGGCTTTTTTATGCTTTGAGGGCTACAGGAACCAGCCACCCCAGACAGCAATGATGGTTGCAAAGATGAGTGAAACCGTATTGATTACTTTGATAAGGGGGTTAATCGAAGGGCCAGCCGTATCTTTGTAAGGGTCACCTACCGTGTCACCAACAATAGCAGCGGCATGAGCATCAGAGCCTTTACCACCGTGATTGCCTTCTTCAATATATTTTTTAGCATTGTCCCAAGCGCCACCACCGTTGCTCATCATAAGGGCCATCATAAGACCACTGGCAATGACACCAATAAGCAAACCACCCAGTGCTAGAGGACCAAAGAAGAAGCCAACGAGTAGAGGAGCCACAACGGAAAGAATGCCTGGAATGAGCAGTTCACGAAGAGCTGCTGCCGTAACAATATCTACCGATTTAGCATAATCGGGTTTTGCGGTGCCTTCCATAATACCAGGAATCTCGCGGAACTGGCGACGTACCTCTTCAATAACGGCACCAGCTGCTTTACCAACTGACTCCATTAGGAAAGAAGAAAACAAGAAGGGCAACATGGCACCAATAAAGAGACCTACCAAGACAATAGGATCATCGAGCCTAAAAGCACCCTCGAGGTTAAGACGGTGAGTATAGTCATTGAAAAGTACCAGGGCAGCTAAGGCGGCTGAACCGATAGCGTAACCTTTGGTAACCGCTTTAGTGGTGTTACCTACAGCGTCAAGAGCATCGGTATTAACTCGGGTTTCTTCGGGTAATTCGCTCATTTCAGCAATACCACCAGCGTTATCCGTAATAGGACCGTAGGTGTCCATGGCAACAATGATGCCGGTAATAGAAAGCATGGCTACGGCAGCAATGGCGATGCCATAGAGCCCACCTAATTGAAAGGCAAAGAAAGTTGCAAAGGCCAAGATAATAACGGGGACGGCTGTTGACTCCATACCTACTGCCAAACCGCTAATGATATTGGTTGCTCCGCCCGTTTCAGAGGCTTTCGCAATTTTTCTTACGGGGCGAAATTTGGTGCTGGTGTAGTACTCAGTAATAAACATAAGCCCAATGGTTACTGCTATGCCAATAAGGGCGCAAAGGAAAAGACTAAACATACTTCCTTTTCCTAAGACTTCAGTAAAGTTAAAGCCGGAAAAGGTAATAAGGGTTGCAAATAAAAATGCCACAGCACTCAGACCTGCACTGACATAAACACGTCTGTAGAGCATTCCCATGATATTGATTTCTGAAGCGTCAACGGTGCCACTCTTATCTTTGTCTTTACCAATGACCATGGGCCACAAGCCGTTTGGCCATAAAACACCAGCGACACTGGCGATAATAGCGATGGCACCTAAAATGAGGGGAAACAAAATAAGACGAGGTGAAGAGCCTGCAACATCAGGTAACAAATAGCCTAAGAAAATTGCGCCAATGGCGGTAACTGCATAGGTTTCAAACAGGTCAGCGCCCATGCCGGCACAGTCGCCAACATTGTCGCCAACATTATCTGCAATAACAGCAGGGTTACGTGGGTCATCTTCGGGAATACCAGCCTCAACTTTACCTACAAGGTCAGCGCCTACGTCAGCAGCTTTGGTATAGATACCACCACCGACACGGGCAAAAAGGCTAATAAGGCTTGCACCGAAGGCAAAGCCCACCAGAGGTTCAACTGGATTAGGTAAGTGTAAAACGCCGAAAAAAATCCAGAAAAAGCCTGAAACGCCTAAGAGTGCCAGACCTGCTACAGCCAGACCTGCTACAGCGCCGCCATTAAAGGCAATGTCAAGTGCGCCTTTAAGTGAGGTTCTCGCAGCTTGGGCTACACGTACATTGGAGCGGACCGCAATATTCATACCAATATAACCACTGATGGCAGAAAAAAGCGCCCCAACAATAAAGCCAATGGTTGTCCACCACCAGATGGTGGCGTTGCCACCGCGCTGGGTCATTGAGACAATGGCAAAGATGAGAGTAATGATGATAGCAACGATACCGATGGTACGGGTTTGCCTATTCATATAGGCCATAGCACCCTGTTTAATGGCATCGGAAATCTCTACCATGCGCTGGTCACCAGTTGCTGCTTTTAAAATCTTTTGCGCCAGCATGTACGCTGCCCCAAGTGCTACCAGTGCAGCAAGTGGGATGAAAATTGTTAAACCTTGCATAAGCCCTCCAAAAGAAAGATTAAGCCGAATCGTAAATGTAGTTCAGCCTGCTTGAAATCGCAAGCGCAAGTCTAACATGTTTCCTAAACCTGAGGGAAAGGCTTGCTCGAGCCCGTTCTCTATAAATAGCTCGAGTCTGGAGGTCTTTGAAATACAAAAAATTATTTTCTGCTTCCTTAAAGCTAAAGCCTCTCCTCAACCTCCTAATTAGAGAGGCAAGAATGTCTTCGTTGCTAGAGATAGGTGGGTTTAGGTCTATCCCTTAAAAATAGAAAGGCTAGGGTTGCCAATAAAAAAACCCTGCACGAAAATGCAGGGTAAAAACGCTAGAAAGAATTTCTAATCGGTGCTGGTTGCCAGATTACCCAAACTAGGCCCGGTTTGGCTCGAGCTTTGCTTTTTTTCTTCTGCGGCAAAGTTTTTGCGCTCAAAGCGGTAAAAGGCAGCAGGCACCACAAATAGTGTAAGCAGAGCTGAAAAGGTGATACCACCAAAAATGACCAAGCCCAGCGAGTAACGAAGCTCAGCTCCCTGACCTTTGCCTAGAAGAATAGGCAAGCTAATGCCAATAAGGGTGAGGGTGGTCATCAGAATAGGGCGCAGACGGGTGCGGGCAGCCTCGATAAGCTGGTCTTTTAGACTCAAGTTTTCAAAAGTATCTTTGTTAATAACAAGGTCAAGCAGCAGAATCGAGTTTTTAACCACCAGACCAGGCAAGATAATGAAGCCTAAAACGGCAAACAGGTCAAGGGGTGTGCCAGTAATAAAGAAGACCCAAAGGGCACCCACAAGGGCTAGCGGTACAGCAAGGAGTAGATAAATGGGGAACTTAAAGCTGTTGAACTGGCTGGCGATAACCAGATAGTTAAGCAAAAAAGAAAGGGCAAAGGCAATCGGGGTTAAGAATATAAGATCGCCTGTTAAATCAAGCCCAATACCTTGACTTTGAATGACTTCTTCATCAAAGACCTTTGCTTTTGTTAACTCATCCAAGACCTGTCCTCTGAACTGAGAGGTTGGGGGTGCGCCTGGCAAAATGCTTGCCGTAATGGTTGTCGTATAAATCTGATTGATGCGGCTAATGCTGGTTGGGGCTTGTTGGATGACAAATTTCCCTAGCTCACCTAAGGGGATGTTTTGACCTAATCTTTGAGAAAAAATCGGTAAACTTAAAAGGCCTTGTTCATCGCGGAGACTGGTGGGGTTAATGCGGACGGTGATTGGCACATTGTCACCACCACTGGCGAGGTTTGCTGCGTCTATGCCGACATTGTAAGCGCGCAAGGTTGTATAGACATCTTGTACGCTTAAGCCCGTACCGCTAAGTTTGGTAGGCTCGAGCTGAAAAACCCTTTCGCTTACATTGCTATCAAAGCCTGATTGGACATTGCTCAAGAAGGCATTTTTTTCTAAAGTGGCCCTTGCTAGACTGTCGCGTTGACGTAGCAAGCTTAAATTGTTTGATGCCAGCGTAATCGAGTAATCACTTACCGGAGGGGGTCCACCCCCTGCGGCGGCGGAGGCGTTAATACGCGCTTCTGGGTAGCCAGCAAGCAGATTTTTAATGGCAGCTTCGTATTCTAGAGCGTATTCACTGTTGGTTTTTGAGCGCTCACTGGGGTCTACCAGTTCAGCCGTGAATTCAGCTCTTTCCGAGGCGGCACTGTTAATGGCACTGCCACCTCCTGCATCTCCTGAGCTTACCCCCACTGTGGTCTCTAAACTGGCAATTTCGGGTCGGCTGGACAACAGGTTTTCAATTTCGATGGCAAGTTTATTGGAGGTGTCAAGCGCCGTTCCTGTTGGCAGGCTTAAGCTAATATCAACAATGCCTGAGTCAGAAGCAGGTGCAAAGGTAAAGCCAAGCTTTGGGGCAACTGGAAAAATACTGAGAAAGGCAAGAACGGCAATACTAAGGGTAATAAGGTTGTGCTCGAGCGCCCAGCGCAAGCCATTAACATAAGCTTTGCTGAGTAACTCAGTTGCCTTATTAACCAGCTGAAAGCTGCTATAACTGATAGCGCCTAAAACAGAGAAAAGGGCTCTTATGAGGTAGCCAAACACCAAGATGATAAGGCCTGTAACGGGTAACAAGGCAAGAACTACGCCTGCCGTTATTAAGATTTTGGTGTTTTGACTATAGGCCACTAAAGGAGAACTCTTACCCATTAAACTTATTCCTGCGGCTAGACTCGAGCCTAAGTAGACAAGCCAGTACCACCATCTACGCCACATTTTAGTAAAGGTAAAGTTCAGGTCTTTAGAAAAGCGCGTTAGAGCGTGGCTAGCATCCTTCCAGTTGGGAGGGAAAGGATCCGGTGAGTAGGCAAGCCGAACGGTCAAAAAGAATAGCGCTTCTAAATAAGAGGCCAAAATAGTGGCAGCGAGCGTCAGACCGAATTCGCGGAAGAACTCTCCTAAAATACCAGGCAAGATTGAAATAGGTATAAAAACGGCCATGAGTGCCAAGGTCGTAGCCAGTACAGGAACACTAACTTCACTGGCACCGTGGAGCACAGCGTCCATGCGGCTATAACCCTCTTCGCGGTAGCGGTCGATGGCTTCGGCAACCACAATGGAATCATCGACCACCAGACCAATCGAAACGATAATAGCGACCAAGGTAACAATGTTAAGGGTATAGCCTAATAAACCTAGCAAAATAGCTGCGCCAGCCATACAAATAGGAATGGCAATAACAACCGCAAAGACCGAGCCCAAGCGCCCAATAAAGAGTAGAACAATCAGCGAAACAATAAGCGTGGCAATGACGACTTCTTTTAAAGTGTCTTGCACCGTTCCACGAATACTGGGGCTGGTGTCACCAACAACTTTGGTTTGATAGCCCGTAGGTAAATTGGCTTCGTTTTTCTTTAAGACACTACGGATGGAATCAGCGGTAGCTACGGTATTTTGACCAGATTGCTTTTGTACCGATAAAAGAACAACGGGTTCACCGTCTAAGCGCGAATAAGCAGTTATGTCTGCCGAGGTGTCACGAACTGTAGCAATATCGGAAATTTGTAAATCGCGTGCCGAGTCAATCACAATCGCTTCAACATCAGAAAGGGTTTTGGGCTCACTACGGCCGGTGAGCAAAATACGCTCACCTGAAATAGTAAGGTCGCCTAGAGGAATGTTTGAACTCGAGGCCCCAATAGCCCCTGCAATTTGTAAGGGCGTGAGTTTAAAAAGCTCGAGCTTGCCTGGGTCAAGCAAAACCTGAATCTCACGCTTTAAAGGTCCAACCACTGAAACATCGGCGACCCCCTGCGCCCCGCGCAGTTTGGGTGCCAAAATGTCTTGTGCATAAGTTTGTACATCGCGCAAATCTTCGCCTGGAGCTGTAATAGCCACATTTAAGATAGGCGCAGCGTTAGGGTCGGCTTTTTGTACGGAGGGTGCGGTCGCATCTGAAGGCAGACTGCTGGCAACCGCATTGATTCGCTGAGATACATCGACGGCAGCCTGATCAACATTAATGCCTGAATTAAACTCTAAAAAGACGATGCTCAAGCCTTCAAAACTGGTCGAGCTTAAACTTTTGACCCCTGTAAGGGTAGAAAGCGTGCTTTCTATGGGTTCTGAGACCTGTTTGGCAACTTCTTCAGCGCCAGCACCTGGGTAGGCCGTGCTAATGGTTACAAAGGACAGCTCAAAGTTGGGCAAAATATTCACGCCCAGGCGTGAACCCAAAACCAACCCAAACATCCCCAGACCCAAAAAGATACTGATGGCAAAGACGTAGCGCCGAACAAAAAAACTAACAATCGGGTTTTTCATAGGCTATTCAAGTACCTTAATGGTCACGCCATCCCGTAAATCACTGGGTAGAGGTGAAATGACCAGGCTATTGGAGGCAAGCCCTTCAACCATGGCCTGTCCACCCACGACTTGTAAAACCTGCACGCTTTGCTGTTTGCTCAAACCATTTTCAGCCACAAAAACGTAATTATTACCTGAGTCAGCAATGATTGCCGAGGCAGGTACCAGTATGCCTGTGCCTTCACTGGTGTTGTAGTTAAGCTGAGCTACGCTACCTGCGGGAATGGGGGTATTGGAAGGGTAAATTTCGGCGGTAATATTAATGAGTCTTTGATTATCAGGGGCCACGCTCGAGCGAATAATGTTAGCAGCGTAGTCAAGTCCTTGATAGCGAAAATTGATTTCTTTTTGAGCAATGAGCGTTTCCGCGTCGGCAGGTGGCACCGAAAAACTACCTAACTGCTGGTTGTTGCTAACCAGTTTGAAGGCAGGTGAACCTGCAGCTAAAAACTCACCTTGCTCGGTAAAGACATCAGAAATTTCACCTGCAAAAGGCGCTTTTATTTTGCTTTCGTTAAGCGCATCAGACGCTTGTTGCAGAGCTGTTTGTGCTTGACTTACCTGAACTCTTAAAAGAGATAAGTCTTCGGTTTTAGCGCGACTGTTTTGGGCTACGCCATTTTGCAGTTGAACAACACTAGATTCTGCTTGGGTAAGTTGGGCAGCCAAGGAATCAAGCTGAGTCTTGGCAATACCCCCGACATCAAAGAGAGCCTTACTTTCATCATATTGCTGCTTGAGTACGTTGTAGTTTGACTGGGCGCTTTGCAATTGAAGGGCAAGTTGATTGCCGCCTTCGCTGACGGCACGCTCAGCTTTTTGCAGGTTGATGCGAGCGGCGTCGAGAGCAAGCTGGGCATTTTGGACTTGTAAGCTGGCATTGCTACTGTCTAAGACGATGATGATTTCGTCTTGTTCAACGACTTGTCCTTGACGTTTTAAGATTTGGTCAACCCGACCTGTCGCACCTGAAGCCACGGTACTTTCCTTGAGGGGTTCAATGGTGACGGTTGTGGTTTTTTGAGCACTCAGTGTGCCTTCTTGAGCCGCAATGACCTTGACAATGCGAGCGGGCGCTGTTTCAGCTACGGCTTCGCTGGGAGCTGTGCTTTCGGTGGGTTTTGTTTCAGTGCTGCTTGCGTTGCGGCATGACCCTAGTAACAGACTTACTAGGATAAACAGGCCAACAATGCGTTTTTTAAAAGGCATTCAAACCCTCCACAGGTGTCATGGTGCCAGCTTGCAGGTTTAACAAAGCTTTGAGATAGCTGTGTTTGGCCTGCATGGCACCAATACGGGCTTGCATGGTGGCAAGTTGCGTTTGCTTAAACTGAATTTCGGCAATAAGGCCCGCATCTAAGCGCTGTTTTTCTAGGCTTTCACGCTCGAGCGCATTATTAAGAGCCGCAAGCTGAATCTGATAACCCTGGGCAGAGGTAGTGGTCTGGTTATAAAGGCTACGAGCCTGAAGTTCTATGCCCCGTCTGGCTTCTTTTAAAGACTCGGCGGCTTGATCGCGTTGCAAAACGGCATTGTCAATTTGTGACTGAGAAGCGTAACTGGGGTCAAGCAGGTCAACAGCCAGGGCTGCAAGTTCTGCGCCATTGGCAACTTGAATGAGGGTGGGGCCGTTATCAATGCTGGCTAAGACCGTTTCAAGGGCAGGTACAGCGCCAAGTAAGGTATCAGGAATTTCTTCTAAGGTTTCACTATCTTGACCTGTTAAACCTGCAAGGTCACTACGAGAAAGCGCTAACCCTTGCTCAGCCGAGGCTAGATTTTTGTTGGCATCTTCAAGGTTATTTTCGGCTTCTTGCACATCGAGAGCGGTAGCGCTGCCTTTGCTAAAACGAATTTTGGCAATATCTAAAGACTGGGCACTTAAGTCTCTGGCCATAGCAGCCAAATCACGCTGTGCGTTTAGCTCGAGCACCTGGGTATAACTAGCAGCAATATCGGCAATCGCCTGATACTGAGCCTGCGTCAGCTGGCTACTACTTAAGCGAGCGCGTTGCGTAGCCTGAACCTGGTCTAATTTGAGCGCCAGGGGGTCAGACTGAGTTCTGACAAGCGCGGTATTGGCATCATTGAGAGCAAGTTGGGCATTGATGACATCGGTGCGCATAGTGGCTGCGCCTAGCGCTTCTTGCAAATTGAGCGCACTGGCAAAAGGTAAGAATAGAACAACTAAACTAAGGGCAAAGGGTTTGACTGATGCTTTCACTGTAGTGCCTCCGAGACAGGAATTGCGTAACTGCGGTAGGTTGCTAAGACCGCCTGTAAATAACTAAAATTTGCTGATAATTGGCCAAGCTTGGCTTGGGTAAGGGCAAGTTCGGCTTGTTTCAGATCAAGTTCTGTTGCCAGACCTAAAGCCAGACGTTTTTGACTATCTTCAAAGGCAAGCTGGGCATTGTCGAGTTGATGCCTGGCAAGCTCGAGCGCTAAATGACTGGTTTCAAGTGCATTGGCTAAAGAAAGTCTGCTTAATTCGGCACTAGCCATAGTAGCCTCTAAGCGGGCTTTGGTCGCTTCTTGTTGCGCGCTGGCTGCCTGCACTTGAGCAATCGCGTCAGGGGAAATGCTAAGCGAAACACCTATGCTTAGACTCCCTTGTAAATCTGCCAAACCTAAGCCAAGCTGTGGTTGCGCAGCAAAGCCTGCCACAGTTTGTTTGGGATTCTGGTAACTGTAGCTAAGACTTGGTTGTAAGGTGCGAGACTCGAGCGAAAAAGCAATTTCACTATTAACGGCTTTTTGCTGACTCTCATTACCAAAGGCGTCGGTAACGGTTTCTTCATGGGCTATAGGTAAGGTGTAACTCAGTTGACCAACGGGAAAAAGCCCTCTTTGACTGTTACCCATACCTACGCCTGCTAAGTCAAGATCAAGCTGTGCTCTTATAACATCAGGCAGGCTGCCTGAGACAGGCTCGAGCGTAGGTAAATCTGAGAGACTAGCATCACCCACCAGATTCTTTAAACCAAGGCGGGCAAGCTCCAGATTAAGCTCAGCGCTTTTTAAGCCGTTTTGCGCTTCTAACAGCTTGATCTGCGCTGTACGCAAATCAGCATCTGAAGCGGCACCTTTCGCCAAACGCGTTTCGGTAATGGCTAAAACACTTGCCGATAAATCACTGGCTTCTTGAGCCAAATCAACCGAGCTTTCTGCAAGTTTAAGCTGGGCGGCAGCCTCGAGCGCTTGCGCTTCTAGTGAGGCGAGCGTTTCGCGGTAACTAAGCTGAGTCTTAAGTAAGTCAATTTCACGCTGTTTTGCCAGATCAGCAATGTCCCCAAATACAAAAGGACGAAAGCTGGCAGTTGCTGAAAATTGAAAGGCATTGCTTAGCTCGCTCTCGTCAAAGCCAGGGGGTAAGGTTGCGTTGGTGGTATCGACAAAGAGGCGATTATAGCCACCCGAAAGCTGCCCTGAAACGGGAAAGTAAACAGCGTCTCGCTGAGCCTTACTGGCGTCAAGCAGAGCCTGATTCGCAAGAATGGCCGGATGAGTTTGCAGCTTTGCTAGAAAACTGCCGAGATCTTGAGCAAAGGCAAGAGACAAGCCGAGACTAAAAACACTGCTTATCAGAACGAAACTTAGCCGCCTAAGACGGGTCATGGCTCAATCAACTTTCTATGAATGGTAACGAGGTTGCTAAGTTCTTCATCGCTTAAGTGTTGCATGCGCTCTAAGCTTTTTTCGCAGTAAGCTTCATCAACTTTTTTGAGTAAGTCTTGACCTGCCTGGGTAAGCTCGAGCTGAATGCGGCGTCTATCTGCGGGGTCGATGCTGCGGTGCACATAACCTGAGGTCTCAAGTTCGGCGAGCATGGCTGAAATGGCGGGAGGGTGCACATCAAGCATTTCAGCAATATGCTTGGGGTGCTGCATGTTTTTAGAGATAAACGTCAGCAGTAGGCTCTGAATCGGTCTAAGCCCTAAAGGTTCACAGGCCTTGACCGCATCTTGCCGCATAGCCCACATAAGGGGTAGGGCGAGCTCGCTGAGTTCAGCAATAAGCTGTCTTCGGGAAGATAACATCAGAGACATTATTAATTACAAAAGTTTAACTATTAAGGTTTTGTAATACAATTGTGAATTTTGGTGCAAGATATGTGGACTAGTTCACGTTTTGGTAAAGGCAAGTTGTAAGGAAGCTAAAGTGCGTGACGTTTCGCTTTATCAGTTTAAAGCCAAGAACCTCAAAAAGACTGTGAGGATTTACTAAGTCTTGCGTCTTTAAGCCTGTTTGCCAGGCAAAAAACCAGTACATAAGCCTTAAATAAACGCGACTGTGAAAAGCCTGCCAGCCTTTATCAGCTTGCCTAAAGTCAACGTAATACCAATACTTTGTGCCCTTAAGATAAGGACTAAATGTTTCGATAATGTTACGAATTTCAGCCGTTTCAAACATATCTAGAAAAAAGCAACTGATAATAACGTCAAACTGACCTTTAAGGTTAGGGCTTAAGGCTGTGCTTATATCTGCTGTTATAAAGTCAATATGCCTTAATTCACTACTCGAAAATCGGTTCTTGGCAAGCTCGATCATTTTTGGGCTTTGCTCGAGCACCACAAACTGTGCCCTAGGAACTAGATCAAAGGCTCGGCGCAAAAATCTGCCATCCCCTTCACCTAAAATGAGTATCTGTTTTGCCTCTTTAAGTTCGCTCATGAGCGCAAGTCTTGCTTTCATAAGGGCATTGCCAAAGGCAAGACGCTCGAGCCAGACATAAACAGGCGCAAGACGGTTATAACCTTTGATGGAAGTCGACATTAGAAAAGAATAAAAAGTAAGGGGCTTAGTAAAACGGTATCAGCTAAAACGCGTAAAAGCTCGCTATCTAGCTGGTTTCTTTTAAGCAGCAAGATATATAAGCCGAAGCTAGAAACTGCCATCATCAGATAAAGCGAGGTCTGCAAATAAAGGGCCAGCAAACTTAGCGCAAGGGTAAAGGCGGGTAAAAGGCATTTTAGGAGGGGCTCGAGCCTGGAAAATTGCTGTGCCAGAGAAGGAGCACCTTGCGCCCTATCTAAAGGCTTTTCAGCTAGCGCAATAAGGTAGCAGTTAAAACTGCACAAAAGTGCGAAACTGAGCCAGGGTAGCCAGAGTTGTGTTAGGGGAAGCTGAGGTATAAAGACGACTAAAGTGCCAAGGGCAAACACCGCGCCAATTTGCAATTCTTTGCTCGAGCTTAAAGAAGGCTTAAAACGATGAATGCCAAAGCCATACAGCAAACTAAAACTCAGGGTTAAAAGACCAAGCTGCAAAAGATGAGGGCTAAGCTCGGCTAAGCTGAGGATGGTTACCAAACCCAAGATTAGTAACCAGATAGCACTTAAAGGGCGGCGGTAATGATAGTAAAACGCATGACGGTAAGTATGCTGCTTTGCCACATCAAGTTTCAAGCTATCTAGTAAACGATCTGCTGTATAGATAAGCCAAACCGTTGCAAACAGTAAAAACATCTCGCTTGGCGTTAACCTGAGCCCAAAACTGCGAGCGAAAAACCACTGCCAGAGCAGCGCAACGACAGGTGCATCCAGGGATAAGGCGGTTGGTAAGGCCCATAGGGGTAAGCTGTAGGAAGTTTGCTTTTCAGTCTGCGTGTAGGTTGTTATGATTCGCAGTAGTTTGGATGACACCACCGTGTTATAACCAGCGCTAAGTCAAGCGCCAAGGGTAAAATGCCCCATAGGAGGATGTATGGCCGTCCATGAATTTGCAGGAAAAGTAGCCCCCCTTTCGTTACTAAGCAATATTCCCCGCCTGATGGCAAACTACTACAGTTTGCAACCTAGTGCCAAAGAAATAGAGCAGCGCGTTTCCTTTGGCACGTCGGGGCATAGGGGTACGTCGGGCGCTTGCTCATTTAATGAGGCGCATATTCTGGCAATCAGTCAGGCAGTTGCTGAGTACCGACTTGAAAAAGGCATTACAGGTCCGCTCTTTTTAGGTATGGATACCCATGCACTTTCCGAAGCGGCGCATCAAACCGCCATAGAGGTTTTGGCAGCCAACGGTGTCGAGCTCAGGGTACAAAAAGATTTTGGCTACGCGCCAACCCCTGCCATATCCCATGCGATTTTGAGCCATAACAAAGGGCGTAAAGAAGGCTTGGCTGATGGTATTGTTATTACCCCATCGCATAACCCACCGCAAGATGGCGGCTTTAAGTACAATCCACCCGATGGTGGCCCCGCAGGCACTGATGTCACTAAAGTGGTGCAAGCCAGGGCCAATGAGCTGTTAGAAAATGGCCTAAAAGGTATTAAGCGTTTGAGCCTCACTAAAGCATTAGAAACAAAAACAACCCAGCCATTTGACTTTATGACACCTTATCTGGCTGACTTAAAAAATGTCATTGATATGGACGCCATTAAAAAGGCAAGGTTGAAGCTAGGGATTGACCCGATGGGTGGCGCAGCAATTGCCTACTGGGAACCAATGGCAGAGATGTATGGTCTTGACATAACAGTCGTTAATAAACGCGTTGACCCGACCTTTAGCTTTATGACGGTAGATAAAGACGGAAAAATTCGTATGGACTGCTCTTCACCCTATGCGATGGCGAGTTTGATTGGCTTAAAAGATAAATTCGATATTGCTTTTGGCAATGACCCCGATGTTGACCGTCACGGTATTGTGACCCGCTCCTCTGGTCTTATGAACCCCAATCATTATTTAGCCGTTGCTATTAATTATCTCTTTCAACACCGCCCAGGTTGGCGAAAAGACGCCGCCATTGGAAAAACTTTAGTCTCGAGCAGCATTATTGACCGTGTAGCAAACAGCCTCGGTCGCCCTTTAAAAGAAGTGCCTGTAGGCTTTAAATGGTTTGTAGATGGTCTGGTTGACGGCTCTTATGGGTTTGGCGGCGAGGAATCAGCAGGCGCAAGCTTTTTGAAAAAAGATGGCACGGTTTGGACAACCGATAAAGACGGTATTATTTTAAATCTGCTTGCCGCAGAAATTACGGCAGTGACAGGTAAAGACCCAGGAGAGCACTACCAAGCTTTAACTGATAAATTTGGTAGCCCCGTTTATAGTCGCAGTGAAGCCCCAGCAAACCTTGAGCAAAAAGCTGTTTTAAGCAATTTAAGCCCAGAGCAAGTGAGTGCCAGCAAACTAGCAGGGGAGACTATAACGGCAAAACTAACCAAGGCCCCCGCCAATAATGCTTCTATTGGTGGTTTAAAAGTGGTGACGGATAATGGCTGGTTTGCCGCTCGCCCTAGTGGAACCGAAGATATTTATAAGATTTACGCCGAAAGCTTTAGAGATGAAACCCACTTAAATCAAATTCTTGATGAAGCCAAAGATATTGTTAAAGCTGCTTTTAAAGATGCTGGTTTAGCCTAAA
>JAHEBB010000546.1 GCA_024642575.1 Trueperaceae bacterium
GTTGCAAGCACAATCACAGGAGATAAAACATTAGGAATCAGGTGCTGCCAGATAATACGAAAATCGCTGACACCTAAAGCTCTGGCGGCCTGCACATAATCGGCTTGTTTGACCACCAGAACCTGCGCCCGTACGACCCTTGCCATATAGGGCCAGCCCGCTAAACCTAAGGCCAAAAAACTATTCACAACACTTGGCCCCAAAGCCACAACTAAGGCTACTGCCAAAATGACAAAAGGGAATGCTAGTATCAGTTCAACAAAGCGCATCAAAAGGGAATCGACTAAGCCGCCATAATAACCAGCTACTAAGCCAATCATTAGACCTATACTTAAAGCGATAAGCTGTGAGGCCAGACCGACAATAAGCGATAAACGTGCACCGTAAAGCACCCTACTAAAAACATCTCTACCCAAGTCATCGCCACCCATAGGGTGCTCGAGGCTCGGTTTTGCAAGGTAAATATTATAGTTAATGTCTAAAGGTGCCATAGGGCTTAGCCAGTTGGCAAAACTTGCACAAAAGAGTACGACTGAAAGTAAAATTAAGCCCAGTAAACCCGAGGGGTTCTTTAGTAACTTTTTGATAAGTTCAGTCATAGCGAACCTGCGGGTTAAGGTAAGCGTAAAGCACATCAACCAGTAGATTAACCAAAGCGTAGCCTAGAGCCACCAAGAGGACTATGCCTTGTATAAGCGGGTAATCCCTGCCTTTAATAGCATCAACCAAAAGGCGTCCTAAACCTGGCCTGGCAAAGATAACTTCAACTAACAAAGCCCCAGTAATTAAATCGCCAAACGATAGCCCTATGACTGTAACAATTGGAATAAAGGCGTTTTTCAAGGCATGTTTTTGCAGCACTCGCCAGCCATTAATGCCTTTGGCTCTAGCCGTGCGAATATAATCCTGACTCAAAACCTCAAGCATGGTTGAGCGGGTTAAGCGCGCAAAAAGACCTGCTGAACCGGGGGCTAAGGCAAGGGTGGGTAAGATTAGATTGAGGCCACCGCCACCGCCACTTATAGGTAAAAGACCCCACCGTAAGCCCACAAAAAGTTGCAGTTGAAAGCCTAGCCAAAACACGGGTAAAGATATAGCAGCAAGACTTAAGCCTGTTAAGGCATAATCAAGCCAGCTCTGGCGCAAGGCCGCCGAAGCTATCCCCACCGCCACCCCTAAAACAGCTGCCAGTAAAACAGCCGTACCTGCAAGCATTAGGGTTTGCGGTAAAACGGCGCTCATAACTTTCCAGACATCTTTTTTATATTGAAAACTTAGCCCTAGGTTACCCTGAGCCAATTGCTTTAAAAAGATGCCTAACCTGCTTATCAGGGGCTGATCCAAGCCAAATTCAATTCTCAGGCGTTCTTTTAGTTCAGGCGTGCCCCGTACACCCAAAAGTATTTCTACAGGGTCACCAGGAATAACTTGAAAAAGCAAAAAGACCAAAATAGATATGCCCAGTAATAGCGGAATTAATTGTAGTATGCGACGCGCTAAAAAACTGAGCATATCCTGTAAAAGACCTAATTATTTGGTGGCGCTTTCGATATGAATAACACCCAGGCTATCAATAAAGACGCCTTCAACCCCTGGAGCAACTGCCAGTACCGCATGACTTGAGGTTAGGGGTAAGATCGGCGCATCTTCCAGAATAATTTCTTCAATGCGCTTATAAAGCGCGTTGCGCTCATCCCCATTAGGCAAGGTTACAGCTTCCATCCCAAGCTGCTCAAGTTCATCGTTTTTATAGCCAGCCAGCTCGAGCGAACCTGCTTGCGTTACATTAAAGGTCACAAAAGCGTCAGGGTCAGTGTAATCGGCACCCCAAACAATTCTGCCCATATCTAGTTCCGCATTGTCCAGGCGAGAGATATAAAGTCCAAATTCTAGGGTTTCAATGTTTAGGGTAATGCCGACTTTGGCCAGATCAGCCTGCACAGCTTGCGCTACACGCACGCCCACATCATCAGTTTCAAAGGTCAGGGTTATAGGCTCAGCTATTCCGTCGGGGTAACCTGCCTGGGTCAATAGGGCTTTGGCTTTCTCTGGGTCATAAGTGTAACCCACTATATCTTCAGCACGTCCAGAAATACCTTCAGGGAATAAGCGACCTAAAGGAGCGGCTAAGCCTTGTAGCACTATTTCGGCTATGGCTTCACGGTTAATGGCATAGTTCATGGCTTGTCTTACCAGTACATTATCTAGAGGTTTGCGTGTTTGATTGAAGCGGTAATAGGTAGTAACCAAGGTATCTTTTTCTTGTACGCTTACGCCAGCAGGTGGATCGGTTCTATAACGTCGAATATCTGAAGGGGGTACCAGTAAATGGTCTAAATTACCTGCTTCAAACTCAAGCACTTGCGCACTTACTTCTGGAATGACCTTAAAGACAATCTTATCAATGCTAGGCTTTTCACCCCAGTAACCGTCATAGGCTTCTAGGACAATTTCACTTCCTTGCTCCCTTGAGACAAACTTATAAGGGCCTGTACCCATGGGGGTCTCGCCCAGATCTGCAACAGAGGGGTCAGCAACAAAGGCTGGGAAAAAGGCTAAAGAGGCTAATAAGGTAGTATTAGGCTGGGTCAGTGTGATCGTCAAAGTTTGCTCATTAGTAGCGCTAATGCCACTTATCGTACAACAGTTTTCTTGGGCTTCAGCTAAGCCTTCAACGCTACTAAAGAGAAAGGAGTAATAGTTTGATGGGTTGCTAAGCTGACGCTCGAGCGACGCTTTAACAATTTCGGCTGTTACCGGATTACCATTATGAAAAGTTACACCATCTTGCAAACTGAAGGTATAACTTAGACCGTCATCAGAAACAGTTACAGATTTTGCCAGGCCAGGAACGGGCAGACCTGTTTCGGGGTCAAGTTGCATGAGAGGTTCGTAAATTCGGTTCAGAATATTAAGCGTAACAGCTCCTTGCAAGATAGCTGGGTCAAGACTAGGTGGATCTGCTTCAAGTGGGAAATTATAGCTGGTTTGCGCAAAACCACATCCCAAAAAAAGCATCACACTTAAAGTCATTGCTTGCAATAAAATCTTCATCTACCTTACCTCCATAATCTTCCATTTTTAGTTTACGCTATAGACCTTGCTTAGCGCTTCAACTTTGGTTGTAAACCATACTCTAGACTCAAAATAGCCTAGCCCTTACAGTTCGCCTTAAACAAACCAATTCCCCAATATTCTCCTCTTATAAGAGCCACTAAGCGTTGTTTTTTACTTGGTGGAGATGTCAACTGTTTTAAAGGTCTTAAAAGCTTACGCTCTCCGTTTACCTCAGCAGGTCTCAAGCCTAACAGACCCATCTCAGAGATGTAGAGCTATGTACCTAAAACCTTTTGATAAAGAAAGACTTTTTCCTCATATGCTAAGTTGGGTTTTGCCCTAGCGTTAAACTATAGAGAGTCGTCCCTAAGCCATCACAGCAATAAGCCGATCCAACACCTGCTCGAGGATGGCATTATCAAGCTTCTCTACTACTGTAAATGGTCTTATACGCCAGTCTAGCGCTTTAATTTGGGTACTAAGAATAG
>JAHEBB010000118.1 GCA_024642575.1 Trueperaceae bacterium
TGCATATAGAGCAAGGCCCCGTGCTCGAGAGTTTAAACCAACCCATTGGTATTGCCGAAGCCATTATTGGACAAAGCAAATTAGAGCTTAGCTTTATGGGCAAAGCTGGTCATGCAGGGACGGCACCCATGCACTTGCGTAAAGATGCTCTGGTGGGCGCTGCAGAATTTGTACTGGCAGTTGAAACCTATGCCAAAAAAACGGAAGGTCTGGTCGCAACTGTGGGTAAGCTCGAGACACGTCCAGGTGCCAGCAATGTTATTCCAGGTGAGGTTGCCTTAAGCCTCGATGTACGCCATAAAGATGAAAAAATTAGGAATGATGCTGTCATTACTTTGCTCAGTAAAGCTCAAGTCATAGCAACTGAGCGTGAACTTAAGCTTTATCATAAAACCTTGCTCGATGCTCCTACCGCACCGATGAGTAAAACCTTTACCAATTTGCTTTTATCTCAATCTAAAGCACCGCGTATGGTCAGTGGTGCAGGGCATGACGCTTCTGTCATGAGTCACTTTACCCAGTCTGTACTCATGTTTGTTCGCTCGCCTGGTGGTATCAGCCATCATCCGCATGAAACGGTTTTGGCTAAAGATGTTGCTGTCGCCATTGAAACCTTAAAGGCTTTTTTAGAAAGCCTAGAAGAAGCCTATGTTTGACCTGATTATTCGGGGTGCTAGTCTGGTTACCGCAAACAAAGTGATGCAAGCTGACCTTGCCATTCAAGATGAAAAAATCGCTGAGATTGCTCCAGAACTATCAGAGGTTGGCAAAGCAGAATTAGATGCCAAGGGCCTTTTTATCTTTCCCGGATTGATCGATTGTCATGTTCACTTTAACGAGCCTGGGCGCACATCCTGGGAAGGTATCGCTACCGGTAGCTCTGCCCTAGCCGCAGGGGGCGGCACCCTGTTTGTCGATATGCCGCTAAATTCTGACCCACCGCTATTAACTGCTAAGAACTTTGCTGCCAAGCTCGAGTCTGCTCAAACAAGCTCAATCACCGATTTTGCCTTTTGGGGCGGCTTAACCCCAGACAATCTTGAGAACTTAGAAGAACTTGCCGAATGCGGCGTGATTGGCTTTAAGGCCTTTATGTCAAACAGTGGCATTGACGAATTTAAAGCAGTTGATGACCTATCTTTATATAGAGGCATGGCAAAAGCCGCAAAGTTAAATTTGCCGGTGGCTGTGCATGCGGAAAGTGAAGCCATTACCAAACGCCTAACAGGAGATTTACGCACGTTAGGCCGTGTTGATGTAGAGGCTTATCTGGAATCACGCCCCATTTTAGCCGAGCTCGAGGCTATTAATAGAGCTTTACTTTATGCCAAAGAAACGGGCTGCGACCTGCATATTGTTCATGTAAGTAGTGCCAGAGGCATGGCGCTTATCAGTGACGCTCGCATGTCAGGTGCCAGGGTAAGCAGCGAAACCTGCCCCCATTATTTGCACTTTTCTGATAATGATTTACTTAGCACAGGCGCAGTTGCCAAGTGCGCTCCGCCCCTGCGAAATGAAAACGAGCGCCATGCGCTCTGGCAAAGCGTTTTGCGGGGTGAGGTAGACATAATTAGCAGCGACCATTCCCCAAGCGAACCCGAACTCAAAGACCGTGCTGATTTCTTTAATGTTTGGGGAGGCATTGCTGGCGTTCAGTCTACGCTGAATGTACTCTTAAGCCATCGGCAGGAGCAAGGGCTACCTTTAGAAAAAATAGCCCAGCTGTGCTCGAGCGTACCTGCTAGCCGCTTCTGCTTACCCGACAAGGGCTATTTGGAGGTCGGCTTTGATGCTGATCTTTGTCTACTTAATCTTGATGAAACCTTTATTCTAGAAAAAGATGCTCTCTTTTACAAACACAAATACAGTCCCTATGTTGGGCAAACGTTTAGAGGTCGGGTTAAACAAACCTTGCTTAGAGGTAAGACCATTTTTAATGAGGGCAGGCTCGAGCCTAGTCAGGGTAAATTTATCCGTCCAGCACTCGTTTAAACGCCTTACTTACTTTCAGACAGGGCAAAGCCACGCATAAACTGTTCTTGTAACAAGATAAAGACCAGTAAAGGAGGGATGAGAGTTAATAATGCGCCCGCCATAACGTATCCCCATTGGGTACCTTCACCTGTCCCGATAATTAAATTTAAACCTACTTGCACGACCTGAAAATCTTCTCTTCGTATGATGACTTTGGGCCACAAGTACTGATCCCAGACATACACAAACTGAATAACCGCAAGAGCGCCAATCGTGTTGACACTCATGGGAACCAAAATACGGGTCAAAAATTGCAAGGGTGTTGCGCCATCTATTCGGGCGGCGTCTGCCAAACTTTGCGGTATGGCCATAAAATGTTGTCTGAACAAAAACGTTCCTGTCGCGGATGCCAGAAAGGGTACGATAATCGCCCAGTAGGTATTCGCCCAGCCTAAACCAAAAGGAGAAGGCTCTAAAAGTACATGTCTTGGGTCATGAAACCATGCCCAGAAGGCAGTCCAGGAGGCTGGAGGCTGTTGTGAAACCAAGTCAAATAAGGGTACGAGCAATACCTCGGTGGGCATCATAAGGGTAAGTAAAATAAAACCAAAGATAAACCGTTTAAAAGGAAACCGAAAATAAACTAAGGCCATACCCGCAAAAAGGGACAAGATGGTTTTGCCTATCGTAACTGCAATAGCAACCACGAAAGAATTGCGCATAAACTTCCAGAGGCTTGCTTCAACCCAGACAGCTCTTAAGTTATTCATTAATTCAGCACCAGGAATCAGATTGGGTGTCATGACGGCGGCCCTGGTTTGGGTTGCTTTTATGAGAGCAAAGACAATAGGAAACATGATGATGGTGCAACCAATAATCAATACCGTGTGAATCACCCAGTCATAACGACGTTTCATTAGTTGTCTCCGTACTGAACACTGCGTGAGCCATAGCGGAATTGCAAAATGGTAATAATCATGATGATAAATAAGATAAATAAACTAAAGGCTGCGGCAAAACCACTCTTACCTTGCTCAATACCCTCTTGAAAAACGCGGTACATCATAATGCTTGAAACCCCTGCATTATCAAAAGGTGGATAGCCTATTGGGCCACCTCTGGTCAATATATCAATAATGCCAAAGGCATCAAAAAAGCTAAAGGTTAAGTTGGTAAAAACCAGAAAGAAGGTCATTGAGCTAAGCATTGGCACGGTAATGCGAAAAAAGCGCTGCAATGGGCCTGCACCATCAATCGCAGCAGCTTCGTCATATTCTTTAGGTATATTTTGAAAAGCAGCTAAGTAAAAGACAATGTTATAGCCAAGATTTTTCCAAACGGCGGCACTTACCACCAGCATAAAAGCAAGCCAGGGCGTATCTAACCAGCGAGGCTTAATGCCAAAAAGTTCATTGAGAAAAAGATTGACTCCCCCAACTTCAGGGTTAAATAGGAAGGCAAAAATAGTAGCAGCTACGGCAGGTGAAAGGGCAAAAGGCCAGATTAAAAAAAGACGGTAAATTCGTGCGCCGGGTATTTTTTGGCTGGCAAACGTTGCCAGTACCAGACTAATAGATAACCCAATGACAACCACGCAAAGGCTAAAAAGAAACGATTGCAGCATAATTTGCTTATAGGCTTGAGAAAAAGGGCCGGTAAACAAATTGGTGAAGTTTTCAAAACCAATAAAACGTCTTGTTCCCAAGCGAAGGTTACTTTTGTAAAAACTTAAAATAAAGGCTTGAATAGCAGGAAAATAAATAAAAATACTAAGAATGAGCAGCGAGGGTAAAAGTAGCACCCAAGGCAAATAGCGACTTTGAAAAACAGCGCGATCTTTCATAAGATATCTTTCATAAATATAGCAGGTATCATCTGGTTAACTTCACCCTAATTTTGAAATATGACGTACTAAACGCACTCGCTAACAATTTGAATTTGGTTATTAAAATCAATCTTCTATGGTTTCTTATCAAGGTTTCTAATTAGCTACTAAACCATTAAGGACTGAGTTAGTTTTAACCCAGTCCTTAATGGTTTCTACATTTCCTTAAAGTTAAAAGTTACTGTTGTAATCAGCTAATGCAGCGTCTGCTAAGCGTTTGGCTTCCGTAAGAGTTGCATCAACCTCGGCACCATTTAAGACCTTTTGAATAGCTTCCTCAATAATAGTGCGGGTCTCCAGGAATGAACCCATAAGTGCACCACCGGTTGCTTGATTAGGAATGGTTTCTAAGAGTTGGTCAAAAGCGACCTGATAATTAGCATCTTCAGCAAACCAGCCTTCGGCGGTCAGTTCATCAACTGAGCTGTTACGAACAGGATAGTAACCCGTTAATTTATGCCAGGACACCATGTTTTCGGTATTGGTCATAAAAAGAATAAAGTCTTTGGCAATTTCTAGCTCGGCCTCAGGATGGCCAGTGGTCAACCAGACACTGGCTCCACCAATAACCACACCATTACGCTCAACACCATCTTGCATTGGCAATTTGCCTGCGCCAAGCTCAAAACCTGCTTCTTTGGTGGCTTTAGTAATATTGCCAAGGTCAGCGGTTGAGGTAATGTGAAAAACGGATTGCTGATTAGTAAAAATAGCGTCAGAACCATCCCAGTCTTCAAGTTTACCTGTATAGGTATAGTAGCCATTATCATTTAAGGTTTTAATCCAGCTAACAATGTTTTTAGCGGCGTCACTGGTTAAAAGCACTTCGGTGGCGCGCTCATCGCGACCGTTACCGTTATTGACAAGGGGAGCACCTTGCTCAGCCATCCACTGCTCAAAGAACCAGCTATGCAGGTTAAAACCAATGCACTTAGCTTCAATACCTGAAGCCGCAATGGTTTCACAAGCACTTAAGATTTCACCATAGGTACCAGGAACCAAGTTACGGTCTAAGCCTGCTTTTTCGAGTAAATCTTTGTTAATGTAAAGAATCGGGCTCGAGCTGTTAAAGGGAATTGAGTTGACTGCACCACCAATGGTGTAGTAGTTAATAACAGGCTCAATATAATCACTTAAATCAAGACCGCCACCTACTTCACCAACGGGTTCAAAAATGCCAGAATCAACGGCTAACTGGCTACCAACTTCAAAAAGCTGAACCAAGTGGGGTGGGGTTCCTTGACGCGCGGCTAGTACAGAAGCGTCAAGCGTTTCACGGTAGCTCCCTTTGCGCTCACCTGTAACTTGATAATCTTTATTCTCGAGTTGAGCATTAAACTCGCTAATGCGGTCTTGAATCCAACCACTGCGGGCCTCATCACTAAAGGCATACCAAAACTCAATATTGGTCTGCGCCGTGGCTAAACCTAAAAGAGCGAGAAGAGTTAAAACAGCTAATAAACGTTTCATCATCTTTCCTCCAAATGTTCGGCAAAAGCCGAAGCGTCCTTAATCATGGCTGACTAAGGTCAGCCAACTGTCAAGAACTTGTAATGTGACATTTAGATATAACATATTTTTTGGCTTTAGGTTCTACCTAAACCACTTATATTACTTTGTACCTATAGCCTAAAGACCTTACAAAATCAGGTTAAACATCCAAATACTTTCTCGAATCCATGCCTGAATACTTCACATGCCACCGAATATAAATGTCAGCAAAAATAACCTAAGCAAAGGCTGGAACATAATGAACCGCTCCTGAAAGTGAAGCCAAAACACCCTTAGAAAGCTCGAGCGCCATAAAGGCGTCGCCTAAATCTTGACCTTTAAACTTTAAATGGTATTTGGAGGCTGGTTCAAAACCAAATTTTGGATAGTAAGTCTTATGACCCAGCAAAACAACAGCCTCCACAGCCAAGCTTTTACACGCATCAAGGCTCGTATAAATAAGCTCTTTACCCACCCCTTGACACTGATACTCAGGTAATACTGCGATAGGCCCAAGCCCCCAAACCTTATACTTTTCAGGATTATGTTCTACGGATACAGGGCTATAGAGAATATGTCCAATAAGTTGGTCATCTAACAAGGCAACCAGCGACAAGGCTACCTGCCCTGCCTGTCTCACACTCTCTACTAAGTCAGCTTCATCTTTTCGACCAAAGGCAAGACAATTAAGGCTGTAAACCGCGTCTTTATCAGAGGCTGATTCGGGTCGTATTAGAAGCTTATCCATTAACTCTTAGCTTACTGCCTAACACCTGACTTAAACCAGTCTAATAGCAAACTTTAAGTCATTTTCTCCATGCTCAACTTGAAAAAAGCCTGCACGCTTCAAGACATTTGCTGATGCCGTATTGTCAGGATTTACATAGGCAACAACGTTTGCCAGTTTCATCACTTCAAGACCAAACTCGGTGATGAGCTTAACGGCCTCGGTCATAATACCCAGACCCCGATAAGCAGGTTTAAGAACATAGCCGATTTCACCCATATTGTTTAAGTAGCCCCGATGATAACTACAGCTACCTACAATCTCGGCCTGATCTTTTAAAAGAATGCACCACTGAATACCCTCACCCTTTTCTCGGTCAAGGTTTATCTTTTTAAGAATAGCCAAAGCGTCTGCCTCCGTTTTGGCATAAACCCCGTCATAGACGGATAAGGTAATGATGGAACTGGCATCTGCTGGCTCAATGCCTCGAAGGACTAGCCTTTCACTTGTCAGGCTGGGAACCTCCTCAAAAAAATGTTTTGTCACTTGTAGTTCTGACATTAAAACCCTTCCAACAGACTTAAAGAGGACATAAAAGATGAATATCTTCAGGCTCGAGCTTGAATAGTTCAGGGTCGGGTTTAGCAGCAAGCTGGCACCCCTGCTTCAAATAAAAATGGATGGTATTTTCGGTCGGTGTCGCCGATACGTACATAGATTTGGCACCTCTACGCTTGGCTTCAGCTTTTGCCAGTTCCAAAAGCTGTTTTCCGTAGCCTTTATGACGGTAGCGGCTATCCACATGAAAAAAACTAAGCTGCAATTGGTCTTTGGTTTCACCTATAAACTTTGTCTCTAAAACCGCAATCCCAACAAGGGTTTCATCCTCAAACAAACCATAAAACCAACCCCCTCGGTCAAAACAATCAAACATTCCAGGAGTATGCTGCTCTGCTGCTTTCGGCGGCCAACCCTGCGCTTCAAAAGGGTCGGGTTTAAGCTTTAAATGACCCTCTTCAAGATAAAAGGTGTTTTCAATCCTTTCACTACGGTCAATTGACCAAATCTTGGTAATTTCATCTCGCTCTAAGGCTCGAGCCTTTGGCACTCTAAACCCCTTGCCCCAGCACAGGCATAAACCAGGCAAGCATCAAACTGGCAATACCCGCAATAACAACTACCCAGGCTACTGAGCGACCAAAGTGAGGAGCCCCAAGACTGATGGTTAAACCTGCCTTAAACAAACTATTTGCCATAAGCGCAAGAGCTAGTCCTTTTACAGCAACCACCAAACCAAGCCCCTCACCTACTTGCTTTGCCAAGGTCAGGGTAATGGCGTCAAGCTGCGTCAAACCAGATAAACCACTGGCAATAAAAATACCGCTTTCACCCAGAAAAACCTGGGCAGCTCGAGTCAAGAGTAAAACCAGAGCAAAAAGAACAGCAAAACTTAGGGCTGTTTTGAGTTCAAAAGGATTCTCAAGTTTCGCGCCTTTTGCCTGGTCTTGTCTGGCTCTGCGAAACAAAAACCAGCCACCTAAGGCGCAAATAACAAAATAAAGCATAAAACTTGGCAAGGCTGCCAGCACCAATTTGGGCTGCACAATTCCAATAAGAATGATTAAGCGCGCTATCGAGACGGCTGTTGCCGCCAAAACACCCGCAGAAAACATCGGGCTAAGATCTGCATTTTTGCGACTTTGCTCACTAAACGATAGGGTAACGGCAGTGCTCGAGGCTATCCCTCCAATAAAACCACTCAAGCCAATACTGCGGTCCGTACTAATCAGCTTAGATAAGACGTAACCAATAAAAGAAATACCTGAAATAAGGACGACCAAAAGCCAGATGCTTCTAGGGTTCCAGACTTGCCAGGGACCCAAATTTTCATTAGGAATAATCGGCAAAATCACCAGCGACACCGCAGCAAATTGCACCAGAGCAAAAAGGTCAGCGCGGCTTATTGCACCAGACAAAAGCCTTAATTCATTGCGCAGTGACAAAATCCCGGTCACCATAACTGCACCTGCTAGCGCCGCCACATAATCCCCCAAACCTGCAAGCACACCCATAGCAAAAGCTACCAAGGCAGCCATTTCAGTAGTTCCCCCGACTTTTTCCCCTGAGCTGCCCCGCCAATAAGCCAAAAGCAAGAGACTACTCAGACTCAAAAGACCCATCATAATCATCCAGCGACCCGCATTTAGAGACAAAACCCCACAAGCAGCCCCAAAGAGCGCAATCAAAGGAAAGGTGCGAATCCCTGCAAAAATTGAGCCACTATATTCCCGTTTGCGCTCACGCTCGAGCCCAATCAGAAAGCCCAAGAGCACCGCTACGAGAAAAGCATAGATGTCATCGGTTGGATTCATCCCTTAGACCTGCTGGGTAAAGCCTGATTAAAGTAAAGCTGAGACATCATTCGTTCTATCATAAAACTAAAAAAGCTTGAGCCTGTCATACAAATCCTTACTCTTTGTTTTTCTTGAAGCCAAACCCAAAAATAAAATCAACCCTTTTCTGCAGCAAAATCCATAGCCAGCTCCCAAACAATTGTGATAAAACTGTGCCATATGCGTCCTGCTGCGCTTCTTAATACGCTGGTTATTGCTGGTGTCGGTTTAATAGGTGGTTCCATTGGTCTAGGTGCCAAACAACGCTTTTTAGCGGAGCGGGTGATTGGTTTAGATAAAGACCCTGAAGCGCTCGAGACGGCTAAAAAACGGGGCGCTATAGATGAAGCTTATAGCGAAGCTGGAGACTGGCTAAAAGAAGCCGACCTAGTTATTATGGCGAGTCCTGTTAAAACGCTGGTTCCGCTTGCCAAAAGGCTCGAGCCTTTTTTGGGTAAAAACACTGTTCTTACCGATGTCGGTGGCGTAAAAACCGAAGTCGTTGAAGCCTTGTCTCATTTGCGTTTTGTCGGCAGCCACCCGATGGCGGGTAGTGAAAAAAGTGGTGTTGCCCATGCTGACGCTGCTCTTTTAGAAAATGCCGTTTGGGTACTTACCCCCAGCAAAGACACTGACCCAGCCACACTCGCCCTGGTGCGTGAATTTATAACGCATTTGGGTGCTCGCCCCATTCGTACCAGCCCTGAGCAGCATGACCGCTTAGTTGCAGCGGTAAGTCATGTGCCTTATTTGGCAGCCGTTGCCCTAACTCAACTTATTGGTGATGATGAAGACCGCGAACTCATGATGCTTTTGGCGGCAGGGGGCTACCGCGACTTGACCCGCATTGCCTCAGGTAATCCGCTGATGAGTCGAGATATGGTTACAGGTAATAAACTTGCCGTTAAGGCAACCCTAGAAAAACTTTCAGCCCAGCTAGATGAACTTGAAACCTTGCTTGATAGCCCAGAAGACCTGCTCAAATCTGCTGAAGGTGCTAAAGCAACCAGGGATAGCTTTCCAGTAGTGCGCCGCAGCTTGCTACCTGCCAAATATGAAGTTGTGGTCGCCGTGCAAGATAAACCCGGTCAGCTAGCCATCATTACAGGGGCGCTGGGTGAAGCCAGTATCAATATTAAGGATATTGAAATGCTTGGCATTCGCGAAGCAGGAGGCGCTGTGAGACTGGCTTTTGAGGATGAACCTCAGTATAAAAGAGCCATCCAAACACTACGCAATATCGGTTATGAAGTCATGATAAAAAACTAGGGCATGGCTAGGGAGGCTCTTTTTGATTTGGCCATTAACCGCGCTCTAAGTTACGCCCAAAGTTTGCATCTTTCCCTAAAAGAGGGCTCGAGCCTGGAAACTACACTAAAACCCTGGTATCAGCAAACCCGCTTTGCCTACCGCATCCCGCTAAAAACCATCTGCCAGATTTTACTCAGCTATCCTGGCAACGAGCATTTTTGGCAAGGAGGAGAAAAAGGAGACTGGCAAGCAGGCAAAACACCTCAACCTTAAGACTGCCAGCTACCCTACGACTAAAATGACCAAAGCACGATAAGATTTGCTGTGCCTGAAGACAAACCCAAGAAAGCAAAGTTTACAGATTACAGCCATGAGACCAAAGTGGTGGCAAATCCTGCCTTACGCTATCTTTGGTTAGCCCTTGGTTTTGTGTTTACAGGGATTGGCTTTCTGGGTTACATCTTGCCCGGCTTGCCCGGTACCGTTTTTATTTTGATTGCCACCTATTTTTTTGCTCGTAGCAGCCCTCGTTTTTACAACTGGCTTATGAATAACCCCATATTTGGACAGCTTATTCGCGATTGGCGTGCAGGCAAAGGCATTCCTATGCGGGCTAAAATTATGGCGGTTACGGTCATTGCCATTACGATAGGTATAAGCGCCTATAGTCTGCCCAATATGCTTTTAAAATCAATTGTCATTTTGTGTGGCCTTGGCGTTAGCATTTATCTTTTAACGCGGCGCACCAAGGTTGTTTGATAATAAAGCTGTTTTTTATATTTATTGCAGTGCCAAAAATCATTGCACCAAAACTTAGTGCGTTCGTTTCAACTCGCCTAGCTCGCACTATTGATTTCTGGCACAATCAATAGTGGAAATGCAATTAGTAGATAATGACGAACTCGAGCTTGGCTGGTCCTGCCACGTAGACATTTTCACTGGCAACCATACCAATCGTCACGGGGCCTCGTAACCTTAAAAGTTGCTCAGCAAAAATATCGGGGGAAAGCCCTGTAGTTTCAAAAGCAACATCAGCCACAGCATTAAAGCGTAAAAGTCTATCTCTGGCGGCAGAAGAAAGTCTGGCTAAAGCTGCAGTTACATCTTCTCGGGAAACCGGCAAAAGGCTCGAGCCCATATGAATCTGCTGACTTATAAGAAGCTGACCCTTGCTTAAAATCTGACTGTTTTCACTTAGCGCAATACTATAATCAACCACACTGGCTTTAAATTGATTATTGGGTGAACTAAAAATCAAAATGTCACTGTCTGGTGTTTCAAACATAGCGTCAATCAGCGAATTCGCATCATCTGTACTTAAAGGCTTTATTTGAGCTGCCCCACGCAAAGTGACTTTGTTTTGTGCGTTTTGTAAAAACTGTTGCAAAGCTTCACGTATGCTAGCTGTATCTTGCGCAGCAATCACGGCACTATGAATAATCTGCCCCTGAGTATAGGTTAGGCCCCCGGCTTCTAGAGCAGATATTTGAGTTTGCAGGTCGCTTAGCTGTTGAGCTTTAGCATCAAGCTGCTTTTGCAACTCTAAGGCAGCATTTTGCTGACTTGATACTAGGGATTGGGTAGCATCCATATCATTAGCCAAGCGTTCATTTAGATCATTTAAACCAGCATTTAGCTGATTCAACTTGTCATTATCAGCACTTAATGTATCTCTCTGAGCTTGAATTTTAGCTAATTCTTCCTTTTGCAGCTCGAGCTCAGTCGTTAGGTTAACAATATCACTTTGCAACTGACGAGTGCCTGCCTCAAGTTGTACGTTTCGGTTATAAAATTCCTGATATTTCTGAAAATTGGTTACGGCATTACTGTTTGTTATGGCCAAAATGGAGGTAGTAAGTACCATAATCAAAACCCCTGCACCTACCCCAATAATACGCCCTGTAAGCTTGGGTCTCACACCAAAAAGGCTGAGTCGCCTTTTACCAATAACTGTTCCTAAAACATCACCCGTATAGGCAATAAAGCCTGCCAAGAGCGCCAGGAAAGTAATAAGTAAAAGAACCCAAGACATCCTAAATCATCCTTAAAGTTGAAAGTCTCTACCTAGATAATAGTTCCTTACGGTCTCATCTTCAGAGAAAGCTTGGGGCGTGCCGCTAAACTGCACTTTGCCATCAAACATTAGATAAACCCTGTCAGCAATCGCTAGCGTTTCACGTACACTGTGATCGGTTAAAAGAACACCCAGACCTCGGCGCTGTTTAAGATCAGAAATAAGCAGCTGAATTTCGCGAATAGATTTGGGATCAACCCCTGTAAAGGGCTCATCTAGCAAAATAAAGGTGGGGTCAATGGTGAGGCTACGGGCAATCTCGAGCCTGCGTCTTTCGCCCCCTGAAAGGGTATTGGCACTGTTATTGGCTAGGCGGGTAAGACCAAACTCTTCTAGGAGTGAATCTGCCCGAATGTGCTGATCTTTTGTGCTCATTTTCTGAAACTCAAGTACCGCCAAAAGATTGTCCTTTACCGTCATTTTTCTAAAAGCGCTCGGTTCTTGCGCCAGATAGCCAAGCCCTGCCCTGGCACGTTTATACATGGGCCACTTGGTAATATCTTGTGAGCCCAAACGAATTTTGCCTGCGGTAGGTTTAATAAAGCCCACCATCATATAAAAACTGGTGGTTTTGCCTGCACCGTTTGGCCCAAGCATAGCTACGATTTCCCCTGGGTAAAGTTCCAAAGCTACGCCGTCAACCACTTTGCGTCCAGCGTATCTTTTAACAAGTCCCTCTGCTTCTAATTTGGTAGCCCCTTGCACAGCTGTTAGACCGGGGGCATTCATCACTGCCGTCATATCTGTCCTATGGTAGCACGCAGTCTTATGAATCTATTGGCAAGACTTAACGATTTGCTGAATTATTACTTTGGAATGAAGTTACGATTCTTGGCAAAGGCTAAACTACCCCTATGAAGGAAATTCTCACGGGTATTTATCTCTTATCGCTGGGTGGCGCGGTCAATGTCTATCTGCTTAAAGCCAAGGACGGTTTTACCCTGGTCGACACTGGCATGAAAGGTGATGAAAAGCGAATTGCTAAAGCACTTGAAAAAATAGGCTCGAGCCTTAGTAGCATCAGGCGCATTGTTATTACCCATGCCCATCCTGATCATGTGGGCGCCCTACCAGAGCTAGTAAAACTAACGGGCGCAGCTGTTTGGATACATGAGCTAGATGCTCCTGTTTTAAGAGGCGAAATAGACCTGCTGGCAACTGTTCCTGCGCTAACTACGCTTGGTCTAAGAGACCGACTTATCACCCAAGGTTTACGCGCTATGGGGGGTGGGTCTCAACCAACTGCCAACGTAGACCGTGAACTTAAAGATGGTGAATCGCTTAATGAAGTGTACTCAGGGCTTAGGGTTAGGCATTTACCTGGGCACAGTGCAGGGCAACTGGGTTTATGGCTCGAGCCAGAGCGCTTTCTGATTGGCGCTGATACCATGATGAATCTGCCCTGGGGACTTACCATGCCTGGCAAGGGTCTTAGCTCTGATTGGAGCGTCACTAAAAAAACGGTGCATCACCTTGCCAAGCAAGATATCAAAATACTTTGCCTGGGTCATGGGCAACCGCTTTTAGACAATACCGCAGCCAAGATT
>JAHEBB010000119.1 GCA_024642575.1 Trueperaceae bacterium
TAAGCCAACCAGCATGCCTGACTGAACGTGTGCCAAAGCTTTTAAAGCCGCTTGTTTTTTTAGCGCTTCTAAATCTGCCACAAATTGCCTTTAAGCCTTTTGCAAAGCTTCAAGTTTTTCGCGAACGCGCTCGACATGTCCTGTTGCTTTTACGTTGTACATTGCTTCGGCAATTTTGCCCGCTGGGTTAATAATAAAAGTCGAGCGAATGATACCTTCATAGGTTTTGCCATAGTTTTGCTTTTCGCCCCAAGCGCCATACGCTTCAGCAACGCTATGATCTTCATCAGCGGCAAGGGGAAAGGGCAGGCTGTATTTTTCCTGAAACTCGCCATGTGAATCTAAGCCGTCAGGAGAAATGCCTATGACGTGGGCGTTCATACCAGGTAGAGCATCTCTGAAATCGCAGGCTTCGGTGGTGCAGCCCGGCGTGTCATCTTTTGGGTAAAAGTAAATAACTGTCCATTTGTCTTTGCTTAGAGACTGAGTACCTTGAGTAGAGGGCAAACTAAAAGCCGGTGCGGTGTCGCCAGAGTTTAATGTCATAAGTCATAGTTTAGCCTGAATAGGATGGTTTTGAGTTATCCGTACATTCATTTAAAGCTGCGGTCTTAGTGCTAAACCTCATACTGTAGAGCTTAGGCTCACAGGGTAGACTTTAAAAAGTGATGACGCATCCTCAGATTGTTTTGGCAAGTGGTTCTCCCAGACGAAGGGAACTTTTAGCGGGTTTAGGGCTAAGCTTTGAAATAAAGCCAGCTGACCTTGATGAAGAGAGTTTTAAAGCAGAGAGTCCTGCTGAGCTGGTAAGTTTGCTTAGTCAAGCAAAGGCTAAGGTTATAGGTAGGCAGTTTCCAGAGGCGCTTATTATTGCTGCGGATACGGTAGTGGTCATAGATCATGAAGTATTAAATAAACCCAAAGATTTAGCAGAAAATAGCCAGTTTATAAAGCGCTTATCAAATAGGCAGCACTCGGTGTTTACAGGGCATACCTTAGTTTTTGGTGGGCAAGTTGAGACTCGAGTCAAACAAACGGCTGTTACATTTCGTGATTTGTCTGAAGCGGAAATTGAGCGCTTTGTAGCAACGGGCGAAGGGCTAGATAAAGCTGGAGGTTACGCCATCCAGGGTTACGGGGCGGCGCTAATAACTCACATAGAAGGTTGTTATTTTAATGTGGTGGGCTTAAGTGTAAGTACGGTGGTAGAAGCTGCCAAATATCTAGGGGTCGAGCTTGTCTAGTTTTTTTCGGGCCTGGTATGTGTTTTTAGGGCTAGGCTTTTTGACTTTTGTTTTTGTTTCGTTTCTTGGTCAGCCACCTTACGCCTTAAGTAGCGCGGTTGCTTTGCCAACCCAACTGCTTTACCGCACGGGTATGAACCTGAGGACGATTGCTCTAAGTGCTGCTGACAGGCGCAATGTCAGGCTCGAGAATAGTGGCCTTAAAGTTCGCGTGGATGACCTTGAAAAAAGCAACCGTGATCTGGAAATTGAGCTCGAGCGACTCAAAGACCTTTTGGAAATCAAAGAAACCCAGGCAAGCGGGGCTGCTCTTAGTGCGCCTGTGGCATCAACCAGTCCAGGAAGTATCTTAAAACAGCTCAACCTAGCCCGAGGCGAAGTGCATGGGGTTAAATTAAATATGCCCGTAACCTCAGTAGGGGGTTTGGTCGGTCTGGTAACCGACGTTACGCCTAGAACCTCGGTGGTACGAACCATTACTGACCCGCAATCAAGAATCGGCATAACGGTGCGCGAACATGGGGGGCAGGGTGTAGCTGTGGGTATGCCCGGTGGACGCATTCGGGTGATTAACTTTATCGAAGATGAACCCATTCAACTAGGAGATACCGTAGAGACAAGCAGTCGAGGGGGGCTTTTCCCAAGAGGTTTAACACTTGGAAAAATTGTTGAAATCCCTGAGAGAGACCCTAACAAGCTTCGTATTGAGTTTATTGTTATGCCTGCGGTTGATATAACCACCCTGCTGGATGTTACGCTGATTGAACCACAATAAGCTTTCAAGATTGATTTTAGATTTCGCTATACTCAAACTCAGGATGATTCGCTAAGAAAGGAAGCTATGCGCGTTTTGGTTTTTGATATCAATGAAACCTTACTTGATTTATCTACCTTGAAACCTGAATTCAAACGCATCTTTGGTAGTGAGAGTGTAACTGGTATGTGGTTTTCTCAGCTTTTACAACTTTCGATGGTAGCAGCTTTGACCACTACTTACAAAGATTTTGCAGATCTTGCCAGAGACGCGCTCGAGCTTACGGCCAAAAAACAAGGCATAAACCTTAACCTAGAGGACGCTGCTGCCATTCTTGGCGGAATGCGGCGCCTTAAACCTCATGATGATGTTGTGCCAAGCTTAAACCAGTTAAAAGAGGCTGGCTTTAGGCTGGTGGCGCTGACTAACTCGCCTTACCGCATCCTTAAAAGCCAGCTTTCCCATGCAGGCATTTTGGACTTTTTTGAGCAAACTTTATCGGTGGATGAAGTAAAGCTCTTTAAACCGCATCCTGCTGTGTACCAGATGGCGGCTGAGAAACTTGGGGTTGCGACGTCTGATATTCGTATGATTGCGGCGCATGGCTGGGACACGACAGGGGCAATTCGGGCAGGCTGTAAAGCAGCCTTTGTGGCTCGAGCGGGCATGTACCTGAGCGCATCAGATGAAAAGCCTGACATTATAGAACCCAGCCTTAGCCAAGTTGCTAAGCAAATCCTGCTAAAAGATGCCTAAAGGTATTGAGTTTGACGAAGCATTAAAGCTAGGGCTTGCTAAGCTAACCCATGCCAACGATTCAAGTAAGTGTTAATCAAGTAGGGTCTTCAACCTCTGAAGGCCGCATCAGAGAGCATAAAGTTCTTATTGATCGCCCCGAGGCCAAAGGTGGCGAAGATAAAGGTGCTATGGGGGGTGAACTCCTTTTGGTGTCTTTAGGGGGGTGTTTCATGAGCAACTTGCTCGAGGCTATTCGTACACGAGAAGCTGATATTCACAATCTTACTATTGCCATAGAGGGTACATTAGAGGGTAGTCCAGCGCATTTTTCGGCGATTATTATGACGATTCAGGCTGACCACAGCGATAAAGCACAGCTTGAAAAACTGGTCACCATTAGTGAGCGCTCTTGCATTGTTGCCAATACGCTTAAAGGGTCCGTAGACCTGAGTTTTAAAGTAGCTTAAAGATCAACGCGCATCACAATGTAAGGCGAAGCATTGGGAGTAAATCCGTGTTTAAGAAGGAGGGGCTCGAGCTTCATTTTGCTGGGAAATAGACAGTGGATGTGCTGGGTTTTGGCGTCCAGCGCTTTTTCTTTAACAAAGGTCAGGCAGGCGTCTTCATTGCCAGCAAACATGCCAATGTGCAAGGCCTCTTCTGGACTAAAGCGCGCGCCAAGCACCACGATACTTTTGCTACTAGCATCTTCATAGACCTGACCCTTTTCGGCAAGATGCTGACAGAGTGCAGGTGTCAGCTTGTAAAACGTTCGGTTCATGACTAAAAAATCATTCCACGAGTCTTTTTGAGCGAGCAAAAGAGAACTAGCTCTTGAGGCATCGTAGAGCGGTTTAAAGGTGTTTGAAAAAGCTGTTTTTTCAAGCTTTAAAGTATCCAATGAATAGCCCAAAAACGCTTCTTCAAGCTGGAAGCCGAAGTGCTCGGCTAATCCTTTGCTCACCTTATTGTTAATGCCCGTGTACATGCGCATGGTGGAAATGGTTTCTGTTTGCGCAATCTTAAAAAACTGCTCGTAGAGCTTTTTGCCAATCCCTTGACCTTGATACTCGGGAATAACCCGAAGGGTCTCGAGCCAGGCGGTTTCATCGGGTAAAACACTAAATTTGGCGCAGGCGACCAGCTTCCCCTCCGTTTCAGCCGTTAGAAAGCCACCTCGGGCCTCTGCTAAAAATTGGTCAAAAACTTGAGGCAGATAACGTAAGCCAGGGGTTGATTTGGCTTCGACATTAAAAAGTTGTTCTTTGTCTTTAGCGCTCACCTTGCGTATTTGGATAGGGGTCATAAATTGCTTTCCAGAGTTTAACTGGGTCTAGCATATAGGATTTGAGAGCGGTTTAGCATTTTGCATTAAAGGGAATTAACCCTAGCGGTTTAGAAGTAAAAGGTTCAATAGCTTTGGTTGCAGACCTTTTATATTTGCCTTTAAAGGACTGGCTCGAGCTTTGAAATCTGACTTCTACACAAAATCTACACATTGGCAAAACAAAGTCTGCACGGTTTTTCGTCATAATGGTAGATATGATCAGAGGTCTGCAAGCTCGAGCGACAAGCTCATTAAGAACCCTAGGGGGGTTGCTGCTTATTATTTTTATGCTTTTACCCCTGGGGCTGGCCCAAGACAGTCTAAAGTTTGACGAGGCACTGGCACTGTCGCAAGAAAGCCCGACAGTGCAACTTGCTCAGGTGCAACTTGCGAGCGCTCAAAAGCAACTTGCGGTCGCTTCCTCTTTGGTGTCAGGAAGTCTCACAACAGGCTATAGCAGTACAACAGGTGAGTTGACTGCCCCCAGTTTGGCTGAACCTCAAAGTTTAGATAGTAGTGGGTTTGACCCCATTCGTTTGGCGGCAAACTTTAATGTCATTCCTTTTGGACCACGCTACGACAGTGTGGTGCAGGCACAGGCAAGGCTTAAACAGGCTGAGCTTGATTTGCAAGATGCTAAAGCTGAGGCGCTAAGCAGTGGGGTAGAAGCTTACCTAACAGCCTTACGTGCGGCTCAAAATGTGGAAGTGCAAACCTTAGGACTCAGTTCAGCCCAGACTCAGCTCGAGGCTAACCAGAAGCGTTTTGAAGCAGGTGCGATCTCGGCTTCGCAACTTACTCAGTCTGAACTTGCTTTGCAGCAGGCACAGCTAGACTTATCAAGTGCCGAACTCTCAAGTAGTACGGCGCTTTTAAACCTGTCAAATAAACTGGGGGTGCAGGTGAGTGCGGTAGCTGAAACTGACATCGAGCTTAACTTAAATCAAACCTACGATGCTGAGGCTCAAGTTTTGTTGCGCTCAGATGTGCAAAAGGCCCGTTTAAGTCTCGAGCAAACCAAACGTGAAGCGGCGGCAACCTTGCGGGATAATTTGCCAAGTGGCACCCTAAGTTTAACGTATGACCACGTGACCGATAGTCAAAATCTGGGGTTGGGGGCGTCCTTTAGCACCAGTACTTTTCAGCCTTCGCTTTCGGCAAGTTATGACTTTGACTATAAGCCTTCAGGCTCAACACCAGAGGGTGCCAGTTCAAACAGCGTAAGTTTTAGCCTGGGCTTAAGCATCCCGCTTGACTCGAGCCTACCCGACGCGCTAGCCCTGGCAGATATTGCCGTACAGCAAGCAGAACTCAGCTATGAGCAGATTTTAGAGAGTGCGCGTTTGAGCATTCACAATGCCGAGCAGCAGGTAGCGTCCTTGGTGTCAAGTCTGGCTTTAAATCAGCAGCTCTTGACGCAAGCCGAGGACAGCCTTGCC
The DNA here is from genome assembly GCA_024642575.1 of Trueperaceae bacterium. Classification (GTDB taxonomy): domain Bacteria; phylum Deinococcota; class Deinococci; order Deinococcales; family Trueperaceae; genus JAHEBB01. The sequence goes on from JAHEBB010000119.1 coordinate 5,503, forward strand.
ATTAGCAAAAAGCGCTTTGAACTTGGACTCGTGTCTCAGTTTGATGTTCAAGATGCCGAGCTAAATCTAAAAGAACAAAGTCTGCGCTTTGCGCAGGCTAAAGATAGTCTCTTACTTGCTCAGCTAGGGTATCTGCAAAGTCTGGGTCTTAATCTCATGGAGGTGTTTTGATGCGAAGAAGTGGTTTAATGCGAAAGGTCTTAGTCATTGGTTTGCTTTTAAGTTCTCTGGTCTGGGCGCAAGAAACGGCGGAGCCACCACAGGCGCTGACGCTCGAGCAGGCTTTTGGTTTGGCGCTTAGTACAGATGCTGATTTGCTAAGTGCGCGCTCTGAATTGGAAAGTGCGCAGCGTGACTTGAGGCGCATTCAGGCTGACCCGCTGGCTTTGCGCCTGGAAACCTTACAAGCTGAACAAGGGGTTGCGGCAGCGCAGGCTGCCCTTACTGCCACCGAAGTGTCTACTCGTACGGAGCTTGCCAGTGCTTACAGTACGGCGCTCGAGGCCGATGAATCGCTGACCATTGCGCAAAAACAGGAAGCGATCGCCCTACAAACCTTAGAAGCGCAGAAAATTCGTTTGGATGCCGGTGCCGTCACCCAGATTGATGTTGATAAGGCCAATAACGATTATCAGGCAGCTTTGCGTGACCGTGCTGATGCTGAAGCAAGTCGCTCGCTGGCTTATGCCCAAGTCTCGAGCCTTTTGGGGCAAACCGTGACAAGCCTCGAGCCTCTAGGCGATGATCTCTTAAGTCTTCCTAATCTTGATGAGGTAAAAACCAGAGCCCAGTCTCAAAATGCTCAGCTTTTAGCAACAAGTCGCAATGTGGAACTCTTAAAGACAAGACTGGCTGCCATAGATAACGCCTTTAGCTCACGCAGTGAAATTGAAGCTGCCAGAGATAATCTTGATAACGCTCAGATTAGCTATTCGGAGAGCCTCAGAACGCTTGACTTAAATATTCAAAATAGTTACAACTCGGTGCTTTCGGCACAAGCTCGCTATGAAAGTGCGGTGGCGAATTATTCAACGGCACAAGCTGACTTGAACGCCCAAAAAACCAGGCTAGATGCCGGGAGCATTTCGCCCCTGAGTTTTGCTCAGTCCGAGCTTAGTTTTCAAACCACGGTTTCCTCTTTAAACAGTGCTCGCCACGCCTTTTACCTTAGTCTTTTAAGGCTCGAGCAAGCTGTTGTTGGGCAGTAAAAGGAGTTAGACATGACCACGCAAGCTAGACCCAGACGCCGCAGTCGCCGTAAATCTAAGCGGGGCTGGTTTATCCTTATTCCCCTTTTGCTTTTAGCTGCTGGCGCTGCGGTTTGGTATGTTTACTTTCGTCCCGTTGAAACGATTACCGAGGAAGCAACAGGGCCTGAAACAGTTGCCGTTTTTCCGCAGCTTTACCGTGAAACGGTTTCGGGTACAGGCACATTAGAACCTTTGCGGACGCTCGAGCTTGGTTTTGACGTTTCAGGAACCATTATTCAATTAGCCAGTGTCGGTGACAAGGTAAAAGTTGGCGATGTCATTGCCAAACTTGATACTACGTCTTTTGAACGCAGCCTGCGTGACGCCGAATTTGCCCTCGAAAAAGCTAAAGGTTCGCGTGAAAGCACAGCCTCGAGCCAGACCGATAGCCAGATGGGTTTGCAAGAGTCCATTAAAAGCGCCCAGCTTAGCGTGCAAGACGCCGAGCGGGAAGTGCAGCGAACCAAGACTGATCTTGACTTAAAACAACAACTTCAAGCCGTAGGCAGTGAAAGCGCCGAGACCGTAAAAACCGCGCAAGATAGTTATAACCGCGCACTTGATACCCTGACCAAAGCCAACTTAAATTTGCAGACTTTGCAGGAATCTCAGGGCTTAAAGGCTAATTCATATGAGCAAGATTTACGCAGTGCTGATTTGTCGATACAGGCCGCCGAGTTAGGGCTCGAGCGTGCCCAAGAAGATTTGGCTGCGACCACCCTCCTAGCGCCGTTTGCCGGTGTCATTGCTTCTTTAACTGTCACTGAAGGCAATAACGTAAGTGCCAACGCTTCAGTGCTCAGCCTCATTGATGATAGTCAAGTTAAGCTGGCTGCCCAAATAGATGAAACCGAAATTGCTTCTATTGCCTTAGGTTTAACAGCAGATGTAAGCCTAGACGCTGTACCTAATCAGACCTTTAGTGGTACCGTAACGACGATTTCTCCTATAGCACGCATAGTAAGTAATATTCCAATTTTTGATGTCACCATTACCCTTGATAATAGCCAAGGGCTGATGCGCCCAGGGATGACAGCTGAGGCCGAAGTGCTGATTCAAGAAGTCGATAGCACGATTTCGGTGCCGAGTCGCTCCTTGCAGTCCGTGCGTAACCGCAGTTATGTACAAATTAAAGGTGATGACGGAGCGTTTAAACTTCAACCCGTTAAAGTCATAACAACGTCGGGCTTAAATACCATTGTGCAAGCGGATGTTGCCCCTGGTACAGAAGTGCTTTTTCCAGAAGACCCCGCCAGTCAGACAAACACTCAAACGACGTCTGGTAGCGGCTTCCGCTTACCGTTCTTTGGTGGACCCGGACGATGACTTCGCCCGTCTTAAGCCTTAAAAATATTAAAAAGGTTTATGTCATGGGCGAGAGCGAGTTTTGGGCGCTCAAAGGGGTTAGCTTTGACCTTTATGAAGGGGAAATGGTTGCACTCATGGGGCCATCTGGTTCAGGTAAGTCAACCATGATGAATATTATTGGCATTTTGGATAATGCCACCGAAGGCGATTACATTTTACGGGGTGAAAATGTCAGTGACTTAGATGAATTTGATCGTGCTGAAATTCGCAATGCTTATATTGGCTTTATTTTTCAGTCGTTTCACCTTTTGCCGCGGCTAAATCTTTTGGAAAATGTCGAGGTTCCTCTTACCTATGCAGGTTATGCACCAAGAGTACGGCGTGACAGAGCGCTGGATATGCTTGAAAAAGTCGGGCTTGCCGATAAACGCCGCAATCTGCCATCCCAAATTTCTGGCGGGCAAAAGCAGCGGGTTGCGGTTGCTAGGGCTCTTGCCATGAACCCAGCTCTGCTGCTAGCAGATGAGCCGACAGGCAACCTTGACACGCAAACGGGTAACGAAATTATGGGGCTCTTTCATAAACTCAATGACGAAGGAGTAACTGTACTTATCGTAACGCACGAGGCCGAAATTGCTGAGCAAACCAAGCGCTCTATTCGTTTAAGAGATGGGCTTTTGGAAACTGATCAGGTTCATAAACAAGTTAGACCCCAGTTACAAGGCGCGCAGCGTCAGGAAGCTGGGCTTGCCTCATGAGTGAGCTAATTAGAAAACAGGCTCAGTTACTGCCTCCTGTCAATGAAGCCGAAGACCTTGAAGAATTTATTAGGTTTGAAGATGAACCACGGAGTGGCAGGCTAAGTTTTGCCGAAATTTTAAAGATTGCCTGGCGCAGTATCAGAGCCAATATGCTCCGCAGCATCCTTACGGCACTAGGCGTCATTATTGGAGTAGCAGCGGTAGTTGCGCTGGTAAGCGTAGGCAATGGCGTAAGGCAAAATGTGACCAATCGTTTTAGTAGTTTTGGCACCAATTTGCTAACCATTTCTAGTGGTCAAGGGGGCGGAGGTGGCCCACCTGGTTTGGTTAGAGGTGGGGGAGCGCAAACCGTAACGTTAGCCGATGCTGAGGGCATTGCTGCCCTCGCCGATAAACGTATCTCAGGTATTGCCCCTGCTCTGCAAAGCAACAGTCAGCAAATCAAGGCAGGTTCAAACAATACGACAGCTACACTAATAGGTACCTGGCCTGATTACGAAACGGTACAAAACGCCCCCCTGCAAGCAGGTTCCTACTTTAGCAGCGATGATCTTGACAAAAGACGGCGGGTTGCAGTGATTGGTACGGATGTTTTAACCGAACTTTTTCCCGATACTACTGCTTCAGCTTTGATTGGGCAAAGTATCAAAATTGCCAACATTTCTTATGATGTGGTTGGTGTACTTAAAGAGCAAGCAACGGCAGGTTTTAGTAACCCCAATAGCAATATCATTATTCCGATAAATACCTATTTGCAACGTATAGAGCGCAGTGAATATCAGGGCGAACCTACGGTCAGAAGTATTGCGGTTCATGTTACTGATGCTCGTGATGTGACGGCGGTAGAAACTGATTTAACTACCCTCATGGCCAATCTGCATGAAAAGACCAACTCGGCTGACTACGACTTTAATGTCCGAAATCAGGCTGCTCAGCTCGAGTCAGTGACTGCGGTTTTTTCTACTCTTACGCTTTTTTTAGGTGCGATAGCGGGCATAAGTTTGCTGGTAGGGGGTATTGGCATTATGAATATTATGCTGGTTTCTGTGACTGAGCGTACCCGTGAAATTGGCGTGCGAAAAGCCTTGGGCGCTAAACCCAGAGACATTTTGAGTCAGTTTTTGCTCGAGGCGATTTTGCTGTCTTGCGTGGGCGGGCTTATTGGCATAAGTATAGGGGTCATTATTGCTTACTTTTCGACTAAGGCGCTAAGCGTTCCCTTAGTCGTTAGCCTACCCAGCATTGTGCTAGCGTTTGCTTTTTCTGCGGCAGTAGGTATCTTTTTTGGTTTTTACCCTGCCCAACGTGCGGCCAAGCTTGATCCTGTAGATTCCCTAAGGTATGAGTAAAAAGCTAACCACTTTTTAAGGAGAATAATGAAACGAAATCTTCTAGTTTTAGGCAGTTTTCTGCTCTCTTTTGCACTAGCTCAGTTTCAGGGGCCAAGCCCGGAAATGCGCGCCAAAATGGAGCCGTATTTTAATCTGATGAGTTCGGTCAGTTTGCTGCTCGAGCTTGAAAAAACCAGCGATTTACCCCTTAGCAGTGAGCAAGCCGCGCAGCTTTTGCCCATTTTAAACGAGCTAAAAACCTCTCAAGGGTATACCGCTGGGCACGCTACAGAACTTTTAGATACGATTGAGCTCGAGATTTTAAGCCCTGAACAACTGGTCTGGATGGACGGAGAATTTCTAAAACAGCAAGAGGCCAGGCAAAATGGCGGAGGGGGAGGCTTTTTTGGGCGTCCAGGTGGGCAAAATGATGGTGGAAATGCAAATACTGCCAATGCTAATGGTGGCACGCCATCCACAGGTGGACCTGGTGGTCGTGCGGGTGGGCCAGGGGGTCAGGGTGGCTTTTTCCAGCGTATTATGGACGGCGAACCTGTAAATCTTTTTCTTGACAACCCCAATGCTACCGCCGTTTTAGATGAACTTCTTGGTTTGCTAAGCGCAAAAACAGGTTAGAACAGCTGTCAGGATATAGCCTATGACCCAAAAAATCCTAATCGTTGAAGATGACCCAACTATTGCCGATACCGTCGAGCTGTTTTTGCGCAAAGAGGGCTATCAAACGGAAAAGGCAAGAGATGGGCTTAGAGCCTTAGAACTCTGGCAACACTTTAAACCTGATCTGGTGGTGCTTGATATTGGTTTGCCCAAACTTGATGGTTTAGAGGTATTAAAACACATCAAATCTCAGGCTGATACAGCGGTTATTTTCTTAACAGCAAGGGCCGAAGAGGTTGATGAGCTTTTAGGTTTAGGTTTGGGCGCTGATGATTATATTAGTAAACCCTTTAGCCCCAGAACCTTGATTGCTCATATTAAAGCGGTACTGCGCCGCACGGGAGTAAATGCTTACGAAAAACCCGAAGTGATTCGCCTTGGAACCATTGAGATAGATACCTACCGAGTTATGGTAACGGTGAATACTCAGGCGCTTAATCTTACGCCCACCGAGTTTAAACTGCTGCATCATCTTGCCAGAACGCCAGGGCGAGCCATTTCTAGGTTTGAACTTTTGGAAGCCAGTATGCCTGAAAGTGACGCCTTAGAGCGTGCTGTTGATTCGCATATGAAAAATTTGCGGCAAAAGTTAGCTGAGGCAGGAGTTCCAGAGTTAATTGAAACCGTAAGAAGTATTGGTTACCGGATTGTGCAACCTTGAACCGCTTAGCAACCCGTTTAACACTAGCAATGATCGGGGTTGCTTTGCTAACGGCGTTTATTATCACGGCAGGTCAGCGCATTGCGTTTGAACTAGATTTTCGGGCTTTACCTGCTGAGGTACAAGCAAGAATTGTCGAAAGACGTGAGCGTGAAGAGGCGGCAAATAGCGAGATGGCAGATAATTTTAGACGTAGCCGAAGGCTTCAGGAGCGCTTTCTTATTGCTGGTGTAGGTGTTGCAGCTTTGGTGGCAGCAGGTACAGCCATCCTTTTTTCGCGGAGCATATCTAAACCTATTGAGCGGGTTATGTCGGTTTCGGCTAAGGTAGCGAAAGGAGATTTGAGCGCCAGAATTTTAGAACGACCTGCCTACTCGAGCCTGGAAGCCAAAGCATTAAGTGATAATTTTAATCAAATGGCATCGGCATTAGAGAGCTATGAAAAAGAGCGCCGCGACATGATTGCCAGTATTGCCCATGACTTACGCACGCCCTTAACAGCTATGCAACTCAGGCTCGAGGCTCTAAAAGAAGAACTTGTGCCATTTAGTCAGGCAGAGGTCAGCTTGCTATTATCGCAAACGCAATTGCTCGAGCGCCTTATTGCAGATTTACGCACCTTGTCCCTTGCAGATGCAGGTAAACTGTCTTTACACAAAGAAGAAATAAATGTTGTTGAATTGGTTGAAAAAGTCATAAGTAACTTTGAGCCAAAAGCTAGCGAAAAAGAAATAAAGCTCGAGCTTCATACCTCAGAACCTGAGATAAAAGCCAAACTCGACCCAACCCGAATCATGCAGGTACTTGCAAACTTGCTTGATAATGCCCTTAGATTTAGCCCAGTCGAAGCAACCGTACACATTCACTTAGGCAAAGTAGAAGAGGGTTTAAACCTCACTGTTGAAGATGAAGGCCCAGGTATTTCTGAGCAACTTTTACCGCATATTTTTGAGCGCTATATTCAAGACAAGGATACAGGAGGCTCGAGCGGGCTTGGTCTGGCTATTGTAAAAACGCTGGTTGAATTGCATGAGGGTAGAGTAAATGTGAGCAACAATCTAAAAAAAGGGGCGAGGTTCAGTCTTTTTTTGCCTTTATAATCCTATTGCTATAGCAGGTATTATCTGGGGGCTCTAGATTAGGTTTGAGATATGACGAGTTGGAGGCCTGTTGATGAATAAGAATGTAGCCTTTACAAATTTTCTAGTATAGGTTTCGTATAGTGCCTGGATTTCTGAGATTGAATGAGGAAGGATACCCTTTAGGTATTGAAAGCAAAACTCTTAATCTAATACGGATTTGATTTAAAAGTGACCAAAGTGCGGAATCAGTTTGGGTATATTCCCTGAGAAGGTTTGAGCCGAATACTTTTGAGCTCGAGGTAGTATAGGATGCTTTTCTAGTGAAGTTACTCTATTCGTTGATCGCCAAGATTATCTTTCATAATCGCTTGGCTTTTTTGAGCTCGAGGCTGTTTAGGCAGGCTCTATGATTGATCTAAAAACTCCGCTATCACCAGTGATAACACTGCTTCAGGACTGTTTCGTCGGATTTAAGGATGATACTGTTACCTTGCGTTCCTATATAAACCAACTCGATATAAAATATGACGATTGCTGAGGCTATTCAATTTGCTAAAAGCAGTTTGGCAACCAAAGAAAATGCCCAAGGCGAAGCGTTTGCTCTGCTCGAGCCTCTCCTAAACCAGAGCAAACCTGGACTATTACTAAACCGCTCGAGCCTTTTAACAGCAGAGCAAGTTGCAACCTTAAACGATTGGCTCGAGCGCCGCAAAGCAGGTGAACCTTTGCAGCACATTCTGGGGAAAGCTCATTTTTATGGTCTAG
>JAHEBB010000547.1 GCA_024642575.1 Trueperaceae bacterium
ATGTTTTTCACTGTATTTCTTTTACTACTGGTTGCCTGTAAACCCCCTGAAGAAAAAAGCTCGAGCGCCACATCATCTCCAAATGCCCCGCAAATTCGCATTGAAACCGATGGGGAGGCGAAATTAGGAAAAACCCCTATCGTGGTTTACGTTTTACAAAATGGTGAAGGTATATCAGGTGCCAAAATAGAGATTACTGGTGATATGACCCACGCAGGGATGGTTCCCGTCATTAGTGAAGCAGTAGAAACTGAAAAAGGACTTTACCGAGCCGATGATTTTGCTTTTAGCATGGCAGGTGACTGGGTTATAACCGCTGATATAAAATTAGCCAACGGTGATAAAATGAGTTCAGATAAAGCCTTTACTGTTGTAAAGTAAGCCTGTGACATTTAGCCAAACTGTTTTTATCAACGCCAGAAAGGCTGGGTTTCGTACCTTTCTGGCGTTTTGGCTTACCTCTGCCCTGTTTGTTGCCCCGCTACTTTCCAGGCATCAAAATTTTGCTCACTTTCACCCTAAGGGCACACCCTTTCATACTCATGCTATCAATGGTTTGTTGGCAAACGAAGGTGCCATTAGCCAAGAAGCTTCTGTTAACTTTATAGTTCTTTTTAGCCTTAGCTTCCAAACCGTAAGCAGTATTTATACCCCACTTGTAAGGACAGGTTTTTTTACCAGAGCGCCTCCCCTTCTTTAATATCTTGGCTGCTTAATCCTTGCCTAAGGGGCAAGGCGTGTATCTAAGCAAACATTTTTTTATCTATTTGGCTTTTCAAACCCTTTCCACGAATTATCCTTGGCGTCCTTGTAATCTAGGTTAATTTAAATAGAGTTAACAAATTGACTCAAGGTTTTGTCGTGGAATCGCTATTAGCTGGCAATCAGCATCTAAAGCAAACCTTCTTGCATAGTGTTAATTAATCCTGTTGATTCACAAGGACTATGCTTTAGATTTTATCAATTGGTTTGCCAGCGAGACATTAAGGAGAACATCCGTGAACCCACAGAAAGTTATCAGTTTTTTACTTGTTTTACTTTTTAGCTTGAGTTTGGCCCAAACCGAACATGATCATAGCGACCCTGATGCTATGACTGGAGCAAAGGCAAACACGCTCGAGCTAGACGACCTAAGCTTGGAAATTAACCCCATGCTTTTGCCCGATGGAAGCTTTAGACTCGGATTTATAGCAGTACATCTAGACACGATGTCAGACTCAACGACTCATGATCATAGTGACGCTTCAGCAGATGAGCACGATCATAGTGAAGATGAAGCCTCCGCAACCGATGAGCACGCTTCAGACGAAAGCAATCCTGATGCTATGCATGATGAAGCTGATCATGATGATATGGCAAGCGATATGACCGAGCCCCTAAACCTTAGTATCACGACCCCATCTGGCAAAGTGGTTTCGCTCGAGGGAGATGTCATGAATGCCTTAAGCGCAGATCTGGGTAGGGCAGAAGCCGGTATGTATGAGATTACTGGCACGGTGGGAATGCATGAGCTGCAAAGCTCGGTTTCAGTCTATAGTGGAAAAACCGACCTTGATAGCGATATCTATGTCATCTTAGCGCCAACGCCTAGCGTTTCTGGCATAGGTCTAACTGAGGCCTTTATATATGCCGCTACCAATGGTGAAAGCATTCATACGAAATACCTGGTAAGTCGCAAAATGACAGGCATGACCCATATGACCGATGAAGAAGTAATTGAGCTCGAGCACAATCACTTTGAAGCTTTCAGCACCGCGGACTTTGAACCCGCTGGCAATGAGGCAGCCATCAACTTTCCAATGGCAGGCAACTGGGAATTCACTGTCACCCTGATGAGCTCCGTTCCAGAAACAGCTAGCTTTACCGTAGCTGTACTTGACAAGTAGAAAATGCGCATATCTTTACTGCTTCTTATCTTTAGTCTCTTAGGCTTTTCTCAGGCACATGCTTACCTAACCGCGTCTGAGCCTTCGGCTGGTACAGTTCTAGTAACCTTACCTCCCTCTATTTCTTTAAGCATGAGTGAAGAGGTTGAGTTAAAATTTAGCCTTTTTAAAATCTACCGTCTTGACACCGAGCCTGAAGATAAAAAGGCGCTGGTTACAGCAGCAAAAAGCCTGTTAGAAGAAAAGATTAAACTCAAGAATGATGAGGCTGAACGCGCAGATACTGGCATCTTGAATGAGGAAAAGCGCTCGAGCACGATCACGATTGGGTTAAAAGAAGGGCTCGAGCCTGGGCTTTACATCATCATCTGGAAAGTGCTCTCAGTCGATTCACATAGCAGTGAAGATTTTACTTACTTTTTTTATCAGCCAAGTCAACCTTGAAGCTGTCCGATTTTTTCTGCTGAGAGGATGGTAAATACAATCAGAATGGAAATTAGGCTAAAGGGCTACCCAAAATCGGCTACACCGCCTAAGCTTAAGTGATAAGACGCACACGAGCCTGCTTTTTGGTTTTAGAAAGGCGCAATGTTTGCCGCTGCTATTAAAGCCTGTTTATATTTGTCAACCATCCTGCTTTTGGGAGCTGGCGTCTTTGCCTACTTTTTTGATGATACGCCACGCAAACTGCTATCAAGACGAATGCTCCTAATTGGCTCGAGCCTAGGTGCTTTGCTGCTTGCTCTCGTCAGCTTAGCAGACCTTATCTATGTTCTATATGACCTTCTAGGTGCTTTTGACTTTGTGACCTTTTGGGACTTTTTGCGTTCAACCAATCATGGTCGCGCTGTTAGCGTTCGGCTCATTTTGCTTATGGGGCTAACCCTTTTAATAGCATTGGCTCGTCCCACAATCTGGTCAAAACAAGCTTTCTTAGTATTAGGTCTTGGATTGGTAACAAGTTTTAGTACCATCAGTCATGGGGCTAGTATGTCTGGCTCGAGCCTTTTTATCGCCGATCTCATTCATTTTGTTGCTGCGGCAGCCTGGGCGGGCCCCCTTCTGTATCTGGCTTTGTCACACTCTTGGGAAACAAACCCGACTGCTTACCAAATCGCGCTTAAACAAGTTTCAAAGGTGGGCCTGCTAAGCGTCATAGCTCTTTTTATGTCTGGACTTTTTATGAGTTTTAGCTATATGACAGAGCCCGCCAGCTTTTTAAGCTCTAACTACGGTTTTAGCCTTTTGGCAAAAACAGGTATGGTTCTAATTATTGTAAGTATTGCTACTTACAACCGTTTTGCGCTCATGCCAAAACTCTTAGATTCACAAACTATTCTGGCATTTCGTGAAACCGTTCGCTGGGAAGCAAGTCTACTCTGCCTCGTCTTTATACTAACGGGAGCGCTCACAACTCGAGCCTTACCCCATCAGGTTAATGATGTTTTAGATCCTTTTTCAAATTTCCTAAACTTTTTTCACTTCTTATGGAGATAAATAAAGAGACTTCCCTTTCTAAATAGCACGTTGTAATAGCAACCAGATTAGGTCAAATTTACACAAGACCTAATCTGCTTGCTGATGTTTTGCTTAAATCAGGATGAGATTTGATTCACTCGAGCGTAAACTTCAACTCATAATCTGTTGTTGCCCCG
>JAHEBB010000120.1 GCA_024642575.1 Trueperaceae bacterium
TGGCCCTGCGATGGGCGGTGTCGTGCTTGCCTTTGTGGTCGCCAAGGCTCTGGGCGTCAGAGCGCTGTTTGCCGAAAAAGATGGTAAAGGTGGCATGCTTATTCGTGAGGCTTTTAAAGTTAATCCTGGCGAAACGTTTATTGCAGTTGAAGATGTGGTTACTACTGGGGGAAGTTTAAAAAAAGCTATTGTCGCTGCTGAAAAGGCAGGTGCCAAGTGCATTGGCATGGCTTGCATCATTGACCGTGGGCTGGCAGATTTACCTGGACTACCTTTTACATCCTTAGATAAAATTGTCTTCCCTACTTATGAGGCGAGTAACTGCCCGCTTTGTCAGGCAAATATACCTCTGGAGGAAGTGTGAAAATCGCTGCCTTTTTTATCTGGTTTAGTCTTGTTTTTGTTCTGGCACAAACCACGCCAGAAGAACTTTCTGACAATGCCGTAAAAGAGTGGCAGGCGCAAAAAGTGCCCACCATGACCGAGCTAGCAAGTTTAAGCACCGATCAGGTCTGTGTGGAATTGCCCAAGATGCTTTACGGCGCACCTCAAGGATTAGACGTTAATTTAAATGATAGGCAAGCGCTCGAGCTACCCGAGGGTAGCCCTACCAATACCTTAAGGTTTAGTTACCCGGCCTCCCAGCCAGGTGACATTGTGGGCACGGTGAGGGTCACGCTGACTCAAGAAGAAGGCAAAGACTGGCATGTTTCAAATGTTCGCTATTTTCCAGAGCTTGGTACAGACCCTTTAAGAGACTGGCTTAGCAGTACCTTTGGCGCTTTATTTTTTACGCTGTTTAGCGCGCTAATCATTTACTTAAGTATTCGCAAATCCTTTTTTAGAACCTGGCTCACTGAAGCCTGGGGTTATATTAAGGAGCATCGCCGTACGGTTATTTTCACCATTGCTTTACTCTATGGGCTTTTTGGTCTGGGCTATTTTGCTGGCACCAGTTTAAGTCAGCCTTGTGGTGACTTACTTGGCAACCTAGTGCAGCAAAGTATTGAGCAATTGGGTGTGGCAGACAAAGCAAACAGCGGCAATATTTTGGGGCTATCTGCTGCCATTTTTTACCAGAATTTTACCTTTGGCGCTTTTTTTACGACCTACGTACCAGCACTTCTTTTTGGCATCCCGGCTTATCTCTTTAACGGCTCGAGGTTTTTTGCGCTTGCCTTACTCTTTGGCTACTCGGGTCTAGGAAGTTTTTTAAATGCGTTCTTAGCGCTCATTCTCTTTCTTATTGAACTTATGGCTTATATCATTGTTACCGCAGGCGGTGGCATGCTGCTGATTACCTTAATCAAGGGTGGCTTTAAAGCCTTCAGACTTGGTTACCGCAAACTGGTTATGATGCTACCTGTTGCCATGCTCCTACTGATTATTGGGGCGTGGTACGAAACCCTGATTATCTTGCTTCCTACCCTGTTTGGCGGAAAACCTTAAAGCTTTAGCAAATCCCTTATAGCAGGCGCTACATCTAAGAGGCTCGAGCCCGTCTCAAAAGCCCCAGCTCCCTTCCCTAAAGCAATCAGGGGAACAGGTGCCAGCGTATGGGTTTTAACGCTCTTATCTTCCAAATTACCGTGATCTGAGGTGATAAGAAGCGTAAGCTCATCAAGATTTTGGGAAAGTCCTGCAATAAAGGCATCTAGCTTTTCAATTAACGCCACGGCTTCAGCAAAACTTCCTCTATGTCCAATACTATCTGAAGGCCAGTAATCAAGAAAGCTAAACTTAGCGTCTTGTGCCATAGCATTTAGCCTCTGCCCCATCGCAAATGGGCTGAAAAGAGATCCGCCAAATTTACTTACATACTCACCTGTTAAATCAAGGCTAATCCCGCGACCTGCCAGATAATCCTCTAGGGTTAAAAGGGGTAAACCCGCTTGCTGCGCTGCGTAAACAGGCACATTCACTTTTTGCTTTTTTGCCTCGAGCGCTCTAAAGTAACCTGGAGGGTAGGTATTGGCTAAAAGAGCTTTCCCTTTAGCTATATCAGTAAAAAGACTCCCCTTATCTAACTCAGCTTTGAGACTAGGGCCAGGCCAGGGGCCATAGTGACCTTTCATAATCTCTGCACCATTTTTACCTGTCAGAAGCGTGGTTTGTCCGGTTGCTGACTGCGGTAAACCTGAGTAGTTCAAACGAGCATCAAGATGTCTAAAGATAAGCTTTGGTTTACTTAGCTCAGCCGCCTCGAGCGTCATCTTTGTACCCAGCAAAAATTCTAAAAAAGGCGTTTTAGCTTCAATAAAAGGATTGACCCTGGCATCTGTTGAGCCAAGGCCAACCCCATCTAAAAACAGAAATACGAGCACTAACCTAAGCCTGTTGCCTCTTTCATTTTGGATAGCGTTTTTGCAGCAATTTCCCTGGCGGCATCAGCGTTTTTGGCAAGAAGGCGCTCGAGCCCGTCACGATCAGCCATAATCTCATTAAATTTGCTCTGGATGGGCTTTAGCGTTTCTAGCACCGCACCCAAGAGCTCTTTCTTTAAAAAGCCATAGCCTTTACCCTCAAACCTGGCTTCAATAGCGTCACGTGATTCATGGGTAAGCGCACGGTACATAGTAAGTAGATTAATAACCCCTGCTGAAGCATGTTCAAAACGCGTTTCTTTTTCTGAATCCGTTACCGCCGACATAATAGCTTTCTTGATGGTCTTTTCGTTATCTAATAGATTGATAGCGTGCCCTGGGCGATTTCTGGCAACACTTTTGCTCATTTTGGCTTCAGGCTCATCTAGCCCCATGACTTTTGCTCCCTCTTCGGGAATCACGGCTTTGGGCAAAACAAAAGTCTCACCAAACAGATTATTAAAACGAATGGCAATATCACGCGTCAGTTCAATATGCTGCCGCTGATCTTCGCCAACAGGCACTTCATCGGTATCGTATAGCAAAATGTCGGCAGCTTGTAAAACAGGGTAATCAAGTAAACCCATACCAATACTGGCAGCTTGCTCAGACTTAGCTTTAAACTGGGTCATACGCTGCAACCAGCCCAGCGGCGTGGTGCAATTTAATATCCAGGCAGCTTCGGCATGTTCATGCAAATGTGACTGTATAAAAACGATATTGGTTTCAATGTCCAGCCCACAGGCATAGTAGAGGGCCGCAACTTTACGAGAATTTTCACGGAGCACCTCTGGTTTAATATCTTCCGGTAGCGTTAGCGCGTGCAGGTCAACCACACAAAAAATATTGTCGCTTAAGTGCTGCTTGAGTGCCCAGTTACGTAAAGCGCCAATATAGTTACCAATATGCAGATCATGACTGGGCTGAACACCAGAAAACACTCGAGGCTTCTTAGAGGCTTGGTCTTTCTTCATAAGGCATAAGTATAGCCTTGCTGTGACTGAAGCGTCAGCAAAACTTCGACATTTAACTTCCGTGCTTTATCAATTTCGATTGGGGCTTAGTCGCATTATGCTCCCTCGTCCTATAAGCGAAGGCTGGTATACACATACACGCTTCAAGCAGCAATAAGTATCAGTATCATGGATCCTGACTTTCGTCAGGATGAGGTAGCACATAAAAGTCAAGAACGCTCGAGCCAGGCCTCTTTACCTAAAAATGAGCGCCTTAACCTAAGGCAGTAACTTATCCACCCAACTTATCGGATTGGTTGCTAGACCATTAATCTGCATTTCCCAGTGTAAATGTGGCCCCGTAGACAAGCCCGTTGTACCTACTTCACCTATGACCTGCCCGCGTTTTACCACATCACCAACTTGTACCAAAAACTTGGACTGGTGAAAGTAAAAGCTAAAGACACTGGCACCGTGGTCAATAACTGTAAGACCACCTTTGATTGGGTAAAAATTTGAAATAAGCACCACGCCATCATTGGTAGCGCGAATCGGGGTGCCTTGGGGTGCAGCGATATCTGCCCCGGTATGAAAACTGACGTTACCATCAGCTACATAGCGCCTAGGTGTGCCGTAACCACTGGTCATACGACCTTCTATAGGAACTAAAAAGGGCTCACGCCATAAGGGTAAAGGTCGATCTTTAGCAGAGCTGTAGGCACTATCTAAGGCTTCTTTTTCTCTTGCTTGCGCTTCTGCTGTCACCACGCTGTAAGTCGTTGCGGTAAGGTTCAAATTTTCAACTTCACGTTCATCGGCGACCACATTGATTTGCTTATTTAGGGTTACCGTGCGCCCATAGCTATCAGCAAGCACTGCCTGTACGGGTAAGGTCTGTGATGGGCTACCCAGAGGTATACCCGCTAGCGCAATGGCTTCGTTGCCATTTTGATAAAGCGAAGAGAGAACGCCATTGACATAAACAGCTACAGAGCTTGGCTGAAGACCCTCAGCAGGCCAATCAACTTTAATACTGGTGGGGTTACCTGCCAAAACACTATCTGCCAAACTAATGTTTGGCTTAAGGGTGGCAATACCAAAAACACTATACTCATAGCTCGACTGGTTTTTTGACCCGTCCATGGCTAAAACTTCCAGTTTTTGCGATCCTTCGGCTGCAAGTAAAGAAAGCGTATAGTTTTGCGCGACTTCGCTTAGCTCGAGCCCTGCATATCTGATGGTGTAAGTGACAGGCTCATTGGCACTCAGGCTTAAATTAAAAGGTGTATCAGCCGGAACCTGCTCGGGCACTTCAATAAATACTTCTGGCGGGTCAGCGTCCAGGGTGGTATTAGAAATACCCAAATTAGGCACAAAGGCCAGAAATAGGGTTAAAACAATAAGGACTCTTTTCACAATAGCTTAAACTTTTTGTGAAGTGATAAACGGCAAATTACGGTAAATATGGGCAACATCTAAGCCATAACCATAAACAAAGGCATCATCAATTTCAAAACCCAGGTAATCAATGTCAATTTCAACTTGCCTGCGCGAAGGTTTTGATAAAAGCGAAATAATTTTGACGGATAAGGGTGAGCGTCCTTTGAGGTAGTTAAGCAGGTATTGCATGGTTAGGCCTGTATCAATGATGTCTTCAACCAAAAGAACATGTTTGTTTTTAAGGGATTGGTCAAGGTCTTTTACCAAGCGAACCTCACCACTTGACTCGGTGCGTGAGCCGTAGCTTGAAACCGATAAGAAGTCAATCGTTAGCGGCATATCAATTTGTCTGACGAGATCAGCCATAAATAAAAAAGCCCCATTTAAAACACAGATCAAATGAAGCGGTTGCCCCTGATAATCAAGGCGGATTTGCTTACCAAGTTCTGCAATACGGTCGGCGATTTCTGCCTGGCTAATTTGAACCTGACCATCTCCTGGGCGAAAAATTGAATCTGACATCTTGACTCCGAAAACTTTGCCTTAAGGCAAAGAAAAAAATAATTTAAGGATGCTGAAACTTGCTATGTCTTGAACCCGAGTTTAAAAACGCAACTTGCAAAATTGGGAATTTTAAGCTTAGCAACTCAGCTTTCATGCAAAGTATAACCGAGAAGCTTAAAGTCGTGTGAAGATAATTCACGGTACTTGCCAAGAGGCAAATCAGCAAGCTCGAGCTTGGCAATGCGGGTACGCACCAAACGCGTGACCAAATAGCCTACCGCTGCCAACATGCGCCTGACCTGACGGTTGCGGCCTTCGTTTATCACCAGGATGCAGCCCCCATCCGCCAGTTTAGCGACACTGGCTTTTGCCATACCATCTTCTAACTCGATTCCCTGCTCGAGCACCGCCAGAGCTGCCGCGGAAAGCATGCCCTCACGTGTCCAGACGCGGTATTCTTTTTCTTTTTCATACCTTGGGTGAGTAAGTTGCAAGGTCAAGTTGCCATCTGTGGTTAAAAGCAGTAAACCTTCGGAGTCCATATCTAAGCGGCCGACCGGGTGCAAACCAGGTATTTTAGGCAAATAATTCATGACATTATCGCGGCCCAGTTCATCTTGTAAGGTGGTAATCACACCGCTTGGTTTATTAAACATATAGGTCACAGTTTCCACTTTTCGCTCCACCCTTTTCCCATCTACTCGAATGGTATCTGCTGTTGTAACCGACATACCCAAATCAGCAAGCTTTCCATTGACCGTAACTCGGCCCTCGGTAATCAATACTTCAGCCTTCCTTCGACTGGCAACCCCAGCCCTTGCCAGCACCTTTTGCAAGCGTTCTTTTACAACCACAAGCTTCCTTCGGCAAGTTTGACGGCCTGTCCACCGACATCAACACTGAAACCTTCTGGTTGTTTTTTGACCCGAACATAGACTTGGCTAGGGCGACCCATTTCAACCCCTTGATGACTTAAAATTTGGAACGCGCCCTGTTCAAACTCAAAGAGTTCGTGCTGAGCCAGGTACCAGCCTAGTGGCCCATGCGCTGAGCCTGTTGCGGGGTCTTCTATAACACCCATCGCTTCAGCAAACATACGGCAACGCAGATCGCTCTCAGGGGCGTCAAAAGTAAATGCCAAAACGGAGCGCTGATTTGCAGGCAGGTCTTCAGGGAGTAAATCAAGCCTTAAGCGTAGTCTTGCCAAAAGCTCGAGCGAATCAACGGGTACTAGCATAATAGGATTACCAGCGGAAACGACTTGAATAGGCAAGGTATCAACCAAATCTTCAACTTCTATGCCCAGAGCCTTGGCTACCGCCCTACGGTCAGGCACTTCAGCCAAAAGTTCAGGAATACCCTGAGACATCCAGACACGTTTTAAGTCTTGACCTTCTAGCTCGAGCTTCATGGGCACCAGACCTATAGGAAGCTCGAGGCTCACCTCAGCTTTAGCAATACGACCCGCCGCATAACTGGCATAAATCGTCCCAATACTTGGATGGCCTGCCATGGGTAATTCTTTGGCTGGTGTAAAAAAACGAGCGCGAAGATCTGCCCTTATTGAGGGCAAAACAAAGCTGGTTTCTGAAAGATTAAACTCTTTTGCAATAGCTTGCATCTGCTCATCTGACAAACCTGAGGCATCAGGTATAAGTGCCAGAGGGTTACCTGTTAAAACTTTGTCAGTGAATACGTCCCAGATTTCATAAGAGAGGTTCATAAGCTTTATTCTACATAATAGCCCTTTCATTTATTTCCCTTGGAAATAAATGCGAGCAAGACGTCATGAACAATGAGGTAGTGACTAAGATTGCTGAGTAGCCAGAAAGCATTGATGATGGCAATGGTTCGATAATATAAAGGGTTCAGGACTGATTTATGACCTTTGGCTTGCAAAGCTTAGGTAAAATGGCTAATGCACCTTGACCCCGACGCATTTAAAACCTTTTTTGAAGTCTTAATTCCTTTTAATAAACACCTTGGTCTTCAGCTTGATAGTTATGATCAGGCTAAGGCTGAAGTGGTTTCTAAGCTCGAGCTAAAACCTGAGTTTGTTGGCAACCCTATTCAGTCCATTCCGCATGGTGGTCTTCTCAGTTTTATGATTGACGCAACGTCCAGCGCCACTGCCATCTTATCGCTTGATGATCTTTCTTTTAGTTGACCGAGTAAGCACCCTTGATATGCGAGTGGACTACCTGAAAGCCTCTCGGGGAAAGGTTCTTTTTGCCAGGTCTACGGTCATACGTTTGGGAAAACGTATCGTCGTGGTTAAAACAGATGTTTATGATGACACTGAGCAGCACATTGCCCTTGGAACCAATGTGTTTACCGTTTTAAGGGACTAGCGGGCTAAAAGTATTAGACATTTCACACTTGCCGTTGTTAGCTGTTTTATAGCTAGCTAATGCTCGGCTCTCTTAAACTTTTTTTATGACATTTAGAGAGAGAGCCATTCGTACCGGCGGCTACTTCACCCTGAGTTTAATTTTTATCAACCTCTTCTTCTCAGGTCTTAACCCAATTCCAGCTACGGTTGCAAGCCTTATTGCAGGGTTTTGCTTTACCGCCACAAGTATCTGGTTTGGTATTAAAAACAAACTCCAATAATTTTTTCTAAATTATACCAAGCTGAATTGATGATAATTCATCAATTCCGATCTTTGATCGTACGCTCAAATAAGCTGAGTATTAGTGCACTTACTTTTCAGGCTGGTCTTAGAACGCCAAATTGAAAAATTAGCTGTGCTAGGCTTTAGCCTATGATTCATCCAATTCATGAAAAATGGGCCAAACTATTAACCGACTATTGCACCAGCGTCAAACCTGGAGATAATGTTCTTCTTTATATTCAAACACCTGCTATCGATATGGCAAGAGCGCTTACCCGGCAGGTCTTAAAAATGGGCGCGAAACCCATTATGCGCCTTTACTATCCTGAATTTGAGCAAGATGTTTATGAACTTGCCAGTGATCGTTATTTTGAGTCTGAACCCAGCTTTGAACTGGCAGAAATTAAGCAAATTGACGCCTGGATTCGTATTGGCGCACCAAGTAATACCAAAAGTCTACAGAATGCTGATAAGAAAAAAGTTGCTGCCGCTATGAAGCAAAACCGCCCCGTGCAAAACATCCGTCTGAATGAAACTCGCTGGGTGGGTACCCTTTACCCCACCGCTGCCCTTGCACAAGATGCTGATATGAGTTTGGATGAGTACGAAAAATTCGTTTACGGCGCTATGTTTCTCTATGACGAAGACCCCGTTGCCCAATGGAATGAAATTCACAGTATGCAAGAAAAGCTAATAAATCGCCTTAAAGTCGCTAACGAGGTGCATATAAAAGGCGACGGCACCGACCTGAAAATGAATGTCAAAGATCGCATCTGGGTAAACAGTGCCGGCTTAAAAAATATGCCTTCAGGCGAGGTCTTTACGGGTCCCATTGAAAACAGCGCAAACGGCACCATTACATATAAAATCCCTTCTTCTGTACGTGGTGTTGAGGTTGAAAATGTGCGACTTACCTTTAAAGATGGCAAAGTCGTTGATGCCCACGCCGATAAAGGCAATGACTTGTTACAAGCTCAGCTCGAGACTGACGATGGTGCAAGATTTCTAGGTGAGCTAGGCATTGGCACCAATTACAATATTCAAAAACCGACCAAGCAAATTCTTTATGATGAAAAAATTGGCGGAACCATTCACCTGGCACTTGGGCAAAGCTACCCTGAAACGCTAGGTACCAATGACAGCGCCATTCACTGGGATATGATCTGCGACTTGCGTAAAGGTGGCGCGATTTATTTAGATGGTGAACTCTTTCAGGAGAATGGGGAGTTTAAACTTTAAGAAGCTTGACAGTCTCGTATTTACCTTTGCTTCTTATGTTGTTCTATCCGCCCTCTATACAAAATATAAAGACCACTCAACAAGGTTAAAAAAGCGCCTGCTAGGGTCATCCAGGTAGGTATTTCGCGCCAGATGACAAAACCCCACATGACATTGATGGGTAGCGAAGCGTATTCAAAAGGAGCAACTAATGTGGCTTGGGCGGTGCTGTAGGCCCTTGCCATAAAGTACATCCCCGCAGCCCAAACCAGCCCCAGCCCAGACATAATGAGCCAGTCAAGGAGCGTCGGCATGGTCCAGGCACGGAGTAAAAAGGCAAGGCTCGGATGCACATTTGATGGTTCACCTACCAGCATAGGAAGGGGAATCAGAATGATTGAGGCAAGTAAATAAACCAATGAACTGTAGTAGGCCATGGTAGCGCTGCTGTCAGTCGTTCGCAACTGGCGCGTAATGATTACATTGAGTGCGTAGCAAAGAACCGAAAGCAGAATAAAAATTGAACCCAGGTTAAAGGTTGCCGAGCCGGGTCTGACGACAAAGAGAATCCCACAAAACCCGATGGCAAGAGCAAGCCAGTGAGGCAGGCTGACCTTTTCACCCAGAAAGAAAACTGACAGACTGGTAATCATGAGTGGGGCAGAATAGCGAATGGATTCGATGTCAGCCAGTGACAGTGCAGCCAGTCCCATAAAGTGTGTGGTGTAAGAAAGAAACAGCAAACCACCGCGCAGGTACTCGAGCCTGTAGCGTTTTGTTTTGGGCAAACCTCGTTTGCCCTCGAAGCGAAAGAAGAGCAGCGTCAGAGGCAATGCAACAAGACTGCGAAACGTGACGATTTCAAGTACCGAGTAGTCGCCACCAATCCATTTAACCGCAATATTTTGTAGCGAAAAGATGAGCATGGCCAGCAACAAAAAGCTGACCCCTTTGATATTGTCTCGGTTGGTATCCATATATAGTTGCCAGGTCCAATAAGCGTTCCTGGCACTTAACCCCTTTTATAAGATTATTGGCCTAAAAAATAGAGGAGGTATTTTTATGTCTCTCTAAACTTCCTTTACAAGCAAATGACGACTAAACCCGATAATACCTTTCCCAGTCAAACCAGGAAAGCCCCCTACGGCAAAATACAAACTATAACTTTCCTGGGTGGCAAAAAGCACAAAAAGGACAACTGCAAAGAACAGCAATCAGCTTGTGTTTGCTTTGCTCCTTTTTGCGCTGTTCGGGCACTTTTTAGCTATGACCTACTATGCCGTGTGGCGCATAGGGTTCTTCCATAAAGCTAATATCTTCAGGCGTTAGTTTAACAGCCACCGCATCAACCGCAGTTTCAAGATGCGAGAGTTTCGTTGCGCCAATAATCGGAGCTACCACAGGTGCTTTGTGCAGAAGCCAAGCAAGCGAAATATGGGCACGCGGAACACCGTATTTTTGTGCTACTTCAGCAACCCGCTCGATAACCAGTTGGTCAGCAGCGGCAGTGCCGTCATACTTCTGTTTGGCAATCTGGTCAGACTCGAGCCGAGCACTGGTTTCTGAGGCAGCCCTTGCTAATCTTCCTGAGGCAAGCGGGCTGTAAGGCGTTGAAGCAATGTTTTCCGCTCGACACAACGGCATCATTTCGCGCTCTTCTTCGCGGTAGATGAGGTTGTAGTGATTTTGCATCGAGACAAAGCGTGTCCAACCGTTTTTCTCAGCCACATGAAGTGCTTTCTGAAACTGCCAGGCATACATTGCCGATGCCCCAATATATCTAGCCTTGCCCGCTTTCACTACATCATGAAGCGCCGACATGGTTTCTTCTATGGGCGTATGGTAATCCCAGCGGTGAATGATATAGAGATCGACATAATCGGTACCTAATCGTTTAAGGCTTTTATCAATTTCACTCATAATGGCTTTACGAGAAAGTCCCTCGCCATTGGCACCTTTATGCATTTTACCGCGCACTTTGGTAGCAAGAACCACTTCATCTCGGTTGGCAAAATCTTTTAAAGCGCGACCCAGGATTTCTTCGCTGTTGCCCGCAGCATAAACATTGGCAGTATCAAAGAAATTGACACCCAAATCCAGTGCCCTTTTTATAATCGTGCGGCTATCCTCTTCACTAAGCGCCCACTTGTCATGCGACCAGCCTTCAGCGGTACCAAAACTCATGCAGCCGAGGCAAATTGGTGAAACGTCCATACCAGTATTACCAAATTTTACGTATTCCATTTTATTCTCCTTATTATATTCAATCTTGGATGCTGCAACAAACCCTTCATGGTGCCCTGTTATAACCTACCAATGGCTCGCCACATAGCAAGTTCTTCGCTGAATCTATGGCTGATGACTTCACACTCTGTATCAATCCGCAGGCTCGAGCGCTCCTCAAGAGTATACGCAGGCCATGTCGGCACCCCTTCGGCTGTCGGTTTACCACTGCGGGCGAAGCTTGTCCATAACGCTGCCATCTTATGTGACGCAATAAACCGTTCTGGTCTGTTACCCGAGAGGAAATCATGCTGACTATTCGGGGTTTCATTATTAAATTTGAAGCTAATATCCATCGCATGAGGGGTTCCAAGGGCGTAGTCGGTGCCAGGAATTTTCATTTCGGATTTGTAGCCAAAGTGATATAGGTAAACTGGCGCAGCCCGCTGCACCGCCTTTTTCTCGGCAATCTCGACTGACCCCAAACCCATCATCGTAATAGAGGCAATAGCAACAAAAAGATCGGTTGCTGAGGCATTGGGCAGTGTCTTGCGGTAAGTTGCGATAATCTGCTTTGCATCATCCCCGTATTGCGCTTCTAATTTTGCCTGTAAACCAGCAAAATCTAGCTTAAACGCGCTGGTATCAGCTCTTTGCCAGGCAAAAAAGGTGTACTCGTCTTCATTCCAGCCAGTGATTAAGGGTTTGTCTTTGGAAATGTCTGGAGCGCTTGGGTCAAAGGGATGATAGGGTAAAACGATGCCGTCAACTACAGGGCCAAATCCACCAGCGACAGGCTCGGTAATGCGCGCAGCTTTTTGCTTCTCTTGAAAGGGCGGTACTGGGGCAAATTTTGACTGAAGCCGTAACAACTCGGCAGCAGGAACCGCTAATAATTTGCGCCAATCTTTAGCGGCAATATTCAATTCTTGCAAGACCAGGGCTGTGGTTGCCGCCGCCATCTCAGGCGTGTACATCCGCACACCAGGACCACTTTCAATCGAAGCCTTATTGAAATAAGGGGCAGCCGCAGGCATCGCATATAAGCAAGAGGTCTTTGCACCGCCCCCCGATTCACCAAAGATCATTACATTGTCTGGATCACCGCCGAATGCACTTATATTCTGCTTGACCCAGGCTAAAGCGTCAACGATATCTAAGATTCCTTGATTCCCTGACCCTGCATATTCTGAGTCAGCTAAGTCATCTAGGTAGAGAAACCCAAGCAAGCCCAGACGATGATTGCTCTGGACAACCACGACGTCAAAGTTACGCGCTAGATTGCTCCCATCTTGCATCGGCGAACCACCCGAGCCAATGACAAAACCGCCACCGTGACTGTAGAACATGACCGGACGCTTCTTATCATCATTGGCGGGCGTCCAGACATTGAGAAATAAGCAATCTTCAGCTGGCTCGGGTTCATTTTGCCTCGGGGGTTGAATGGCAGGCGCACCCAATTTCAGAGCGTCACGCACCCCAGTCCAAGGCTCGAGCTTAGCGGGTCGGCGAAACCTGTACGCACCTGAAACACTACCCGCATAGGGAATCCCTTTAAAAATGCTGACCCCGTTTTCTCGTTTGCCTCTTAGCTTGCCATACAGTATTTCGGTTTCTACGAATTCCATACGTTGATTTCTCCCAAGGTTGATCTTAGCTTAGTTCCTATGTTTTATAGTCTATACAATATCGGCATCACCCCCTTCGTAAGAAGTAATAAGCTGCTAGGGCCTTGATTAGGAAGGGTTGAACTTATAGTAAATCGTGGCTCTGGTACTGTTTTCAAGAACGGCTGTCGCATCCTAGAGCCGTGTCCACTGTCGCAGAATAATGGGCAGTTTAGCGCAGCACTATCTCATGTCTTCCACTGGGCAAGTCGCGTGATGGCTGACCCTCGAGGTCTACGACCACAGGCACGGGTGAGTTAATCACTACCCTATCAATTGTTGCCTCGAGCGAAATCAGTCCGTGAGCTGTGGGAACGTTGCCCTTCGCCCACAGGAGTCGTCCCA
>JAHEBB010000548.1 GCA_024642575.1 Trueperaceae bacterium
CTCATTCCAAGAGCTAATGATTTGAATAGCCTCGTGTCGGGAAACTGACATGCGGGGTTAGGCAGCGGCGCGGGGAAGGGTGACTTTCCTCGCGACCGTGACAACTTACCCCTATTAATGCTGACCCTAAAGACAATCGCTACAGCAATCTTGCTTTAGTTATGGGTCATTGTCATGATGCACTTCACCGAGGTGCTCATGACAAGAGCTAAGGATTTGAGGAGCCGTGTATTGGGAAACTAATATGCACGGATTTGAAGTGGCTGTGGGAATAGCGATATTCCTGCCGACCATAACCCGCTGATCCTTATGGGGGTTGACTGAGAGAGGGGTTATGTTATAGTATTTACTAAGACGGCTAAGTAAAAATGGTGGTTTAATAATGAGTAATCAACCTAAATCCATTTCAGAAACGATTAGCTTTACCCTTGCACGGGTTTGCACAGGACATCATTATCGTGCAAACAAATTGCTGTCAGATGTTGGTTTACATGTTGGTCAAGAAATGGTGTTGCAGTATCTATGGCAAGAAAACAGGCTTACGCAATCACAACTGGCTAACAAAATTGGTATTCAAATACAGACCATTAATAAAATGGTTCGGCGCATGGAGAAGACTGGATTAGTAACTAGACATCCTGACGAGCATGATCTGAGGGTGTCTCGAATCCATCTCACGCCAAAAGCTCGTGAATTACAAGCTGCCACGGAAATGGCTTGGGATCAGCTTGAACAGGAGACACTTGCTGACCTAACAGTTGAAGAAAAGTACATTCTTGAACGACTCTTGCAAAAAGTAAAAGAAAATCTTTGGAAGGAGGATTGATATTTTTTTCTGATATTACTAAGCCGACTTACTAAATTATCTATCTCTTTAAGGAGGAATAAATGAGTTCACATACTGCTTCAACCCAAACAAATTCAATCAGCACCATCATGGTAAATGCTTTGACAGCAGGTGTCATCGCTGCAGTTATCAACCTAATCATCTTTTTCATTGGTCGTGCATTAGTTGGAGGTATCGATGTTGATATGAATCGCACAGGCACATTTGTAGCTATGCCTTTCTTTTTACCCATTGTTGCATCACTACTGCCTTTACTTGTAGCAGGCGTAGGATTATGGATTGCCCGTCGTTTTATTCCAAGAGGCAATCTTGTCTTTATGATTGGAGCTACTATTCTTGTGTTGTTTTCATTGGCTGGCCCATTGAGTGGTCAAATTGCCACGACAAGTGCCGCCATGGTGTTGCTGCTTATGCATCTTGTTGTGGGTGCAGTAATGCTTGGATATCTGGCACGGCACTGAGAGGGGCAATCGAATCTGCTTTAAAGAGTGAGGCGTTACTTCGTGAATTTCACGAGTCTTAAGGTAGGCGGGAGAAATTGCTGAAAAGATGATGAAGCAAATTGCTGAGAAACATCCAGAGCAAGAGACAATCGGATTAGCTCTGTAGTCGGTTCATTTTCATATTTGAGTAAAAGAGGTCAACAAAATAATGAAGAAACTAAAACTTGGACTAGTTGGTGCCGATGCCGAAGGTAAAGGATGGGGACCGGCAGCGCATATGCCCGCCTTAGATGCAATTGAGCAAATTGAACTAGCTGCACTTTGTACCAGTCGTCCCGAATCAGCTGCCGCTGCAGAAAAAGCATATGGCATCAAGGCTTATCATGATATTAACGAACTGGTGGCACGGCCAGATATAGAGATCATTTCTACTGTAGTCAGGATACCCAATCACTATGAGGTTGTAATAGCGGCCCTTAAAGCAGGAAAGCACGTTTACTGTGAGTGGCCGCTGGGTGCTACCCTTGCTGAGACGGAAGAAATGGCTGCTGTTGCCCATAATAAAGGTGTCGTGACCGCGATTGGACTTCAAGGACGGCACGATCCAACGCTTACCTACATTAAAGAGCTTAACGACCAGGGATGGTTAGGAGACATTCTTACTGTTAACATGACAATGCTGACAAAAGGTACAGCAGAGCGTCCCTCACGTCAGGCTTATGAACAAGAAATTGCCAAGGGTGCTCACTTATTTAATATCGTAGGTGGGCATACGCTAGATCACCTAACTTATTGCTTTGGGCCTCTTGATGAGCTGTCCGCCAAGGTTGCAACTCGCATAAAGCAACTACGAATGGTGGATACTGGTGAAAAAGTGGAGTCACAAACACCAGACAATGTGATGCTTACTGGCATGTTTGCAAATGGTGGGTTTTTAAATTACCAGATAATGTCTGTTCCCCATCATTCCACAGGTTGGCGCATAGATGTGTATGGCACTAAAGGAACATTGATCGCATCGACAAAAGGCCTTCCGCAAATTACCCCAATCATACTCCTCGGTGCCCAAGGTAATGAACCACTCGTTGAATTGCCTATACCAGAACGCCTTCGTGTCATACCAGCTGCTGTACCTGCGGGACCCGCACAGAATGTTGGTCAGGCTTATATTCGCATGGCAGAAGCCATTCGTGTAGGCAAACCCTTCAGTCCTAATTTTGATAATGCTTTAGAAGTGCACAAGCTATTAGAAAAGATCCAGCATTCCTCGGATGAAGGACTCACGGTGAAGTTAGGCTAGCCAATTGGAATGCCTTATCAAGGGAGAAAATTAAAACGTATGAAAGCAATCGTTGCAGAAAAAGCAGGCTCACCCGATGTTCTCAAGCTAAAAGATATCCCCAAACCTGAAGCTAAAGAAGATTGGGTTCTTATAAAAGTTAAAGCCTTTGGTCTTAACCGTGCAGAACTATTTACACGTCAAGGGGACTCACCGGGGGTGATGTTTCCAAGGGTATTAGGCATTGAAGCGGTGGGTATCGTCGAATCGGCACCTGATACCGCTTTTGAGCCAGGTCAAAAAGTAGCTGCCATTATGGGCGGCATGGGGCGTATGTTTGATGGTAGTTATGCAGAATATACGTTAGTACCTGAGAGCTCTGTCTTTGCTCTTGAAACCGATTTGGACTGGGCAACCCTTGGTGCTATTCCTGAAATGTTTCAAACTGTTATGGGCTCACTCACCGTGGGCTTAGACGTACAAGCAGGACAAACTTTGCTTATTCGGGGTGGTACCTCTTCCATAGGCATGACAACAGCAAGACTTGCTAAAGATAAAGGTTTAACTATTCTCTCAACGTCACGTAATCCCAATAAGGCTGACAAACTTAAAGAGAATGGTTTTGACCATGTGATTATTGATAATGGTGATGTGGTTGGGCAAGTACATGAGCTTTATCCTGACGGTGTAGACCGAGTGCTAGAGCTTATTGGTACCAAAACTCTACTGAATTCTTTAAAGGCTACAAAGCGGGGCGGCATTGTTTGCATGACAGGAATTTTAGGTGGAGAGTGGACACTTAAAAACTTTCAACCTATGGGTGATATTCCAACAGGTGTTAGGTTGACTTCTTATGCCGGTGAGGCAGCTAACCTTAGGAAGGAAAGTCTTCAGTCTTTTGTAAATGATGTGGCTTCGGGTAGGCAAACCTTAAATTTAGATAAAACTTTTAAACTTGAAGATCTTTCTG
>JAHEBB010000549.1 GCA_024642575.1 Trueperaceae bacterium
TTCCTGATGAAACCCCCGCGAGCTTTAAGGTTTTTGAAGTTTTACCTGAGACTGAGCCAGCACTGCTAAACGAACTTGCCGCTAAAATACAAGCCAATAAAGTGACTGTTACTTGGCCTTTTGTTTTTCAAGCTCAGTTAAGTGATGTGCCGTCAATTCCGCATGGCGATCAAGCTTATGTGGCTCCCAAGTACTTTTTTGAAGTTGACGTATTAGGGCAAAGCCTAAAGTCTGAGCCTTTGGAATTTCGCGATACGCTCGAGCTAAACCTAATCAACCAAAACGATGAACCGCTAGCAAGTTTGTCTTTTACGATTCATTTTGCCGATGGTTCAACTGAAAAAGTTACTGCAGATCAAGAGGGTAAGCTCAGGCTCGAGGATATTGTGCCTGGGCGCGTCAAGCTCGACTTTTTAGCGGATGTCGTCGAGGATGATCCGGCTGTTCATGATCCTACGGTGCCAGATTCTCCTGATGCTCCAGGTGATGAACCGGGTGAACCTGGTCAAGATGATCCGGCGGTTGCGCCTCCGGCTGAAGAAGACCCTGAAGAAGATGACGACGATTGCGAAAAGGTAACTTTCCCAAGTGGTGAACAGCTTTGTATTGTTACTGACCAAGCAACCTCGAGCGAAGATGATGAACATTGGGATGCCTTTGCCGATAGGTTTGGTTTGGCAGAAGCCCCTCTACTTGATTGCCGAGGCAAAGGTGATGTCATGCTATCCGCCAACTTTTCAGTGCGGGAGTTTACCAAAGGCAGCGACTATGCCCGCATTGACCCTGATCTGATAAGAAAATTGCAAGCTTTGCGCGATCTGGTGGGTTCAATAACCCTTACTTCAGGCTATCGTTCTTGGGCCTATAATCAAGAGCTTTATCGGCGACGCGGGCAAACGCCAACCAAAAGCCCTCATACCCATGGCATTGCTGCAGATATAAAGGTAGAGGGCATGTCAGCCGCCGAATTGGCAAAGCGAGCAGTAGACGCTTTTGGTTGCCATATGGGCATGGGGCTTATTATGGGGGAAAGAGCGATTCATGTAGATACGCGCTCGAGCTGGACGACCTGGGATTATGGTGGGCAAGCCTCCCTTGATGCGGAAGAAGAAGTCAACACCTATCGCAATAGTATCTGTTAGAAGGGGAATCATGAGTGTTGTTGAACTAAAAAAACCTGCTGACTTTGAAGACCTGACCACGATTGAAACAGGTCAGGCGTATACCTTTAAGCTTTGGCGTTATCAGGTTAATTGGCTCGAGTTTGAGGACACTTTGTTTCATCATGATAGCGCGGTACTTATGCCCGATGGCTTAAGTGATGAAGCCAATGAGCAGCATTCAGGAGGGCTGGATGTCATTTATACGGCCTACCAATATGCCAGCGACTATCCAGATCAGAAATTGATTATTGCAGGTCATACAGATACCAGTGGGGCAGATGCCTATAACGAGACCCTATCTTTGATGCGTGCCGAAAATATTCTTTATGTCATGCTGGGCGATCAAACGGCCTGGGTTGATCTGGTTCAGCAAAAAAGTAAGGTCGAAGATTATCAGCAGATTCTTACGTGGGTAGCTCGTTATTTTGCCTGGCCATGTGACCCGCAGGGCATTGATAACAGCCTTGGAACCAAAACAAAAAATGCCGTCTGGGCGTTTCAGGATAGTTACAATAAAGAGTTTGAACAATCGATTTCAGTCGATGGCGGTATGGGTCCCGAAACTTGGGGCGCAATCTTTCAGGTTTACCTGCGCTATTTGCAAGATCTGGCAGGTACAGATGAGGCGGGTCTGGCAGATCTAAGAAGCAAGCTAAGCTGGCTTTATGATTACCTCAAGTGTGTTGGTTGCGGTGAATATCATCCGGTTGATCACCCCAATTCAAATAACCGAAAAAGTCAGTCGAACCGCCGTATTGAACTACTCTTTTATGCTCCTGGTCATGAACCTCAGACCAAACCAGGGAAGATTTGCCATAGTGGGGGTAAGGCAGAGGTTAAAAATTGTCCTCTCTATAATGATTTTTATGACCCCATTGACATTCCCTATGTACCACCAGCACCCAAAGATAAATCGAAATACGATCAAATACGCTGGTGGCACGAAGCTGCTGACCCAACGCCAACGGGTATTCAGCAAATCTACTCAGATAATTATGGTGACGAGCAAATTGGTATTGCTTTTAGGGAAAATGTAAGCGCTAAGCTCGAGCTGCGTAGTCTGGCCTTTGATTCTGCCAAAGAAGGGAGCTTGATTAGCCTCGAGTTTGAACGGGAAGATGAAAAGGGCAGGTTTGTAAGTCGAGAGTTAAAAATTAGTACGACCTATGGTCGCCTGGTAACAGTGAATTTACCTCATGAAACCTTAGCGGAGATTTTTAAAGAACTCAAAGGTGAGTTAAATAGAACCTGGTTGCGCTGCCATCTTCCTGCTGAAAAGACGGTGGCTGGCGCTAAGTTGGCGTCGCTCAATTTGGCACTTCCTCTGCTACAACGTCCGCTTTATTTTTTACCTGGTGTGATGGGCTCATCTATTTCGGTGATGAACCATAACGGTGCACTGGAGGAGGCCTGGCCAGAAGTATCTCTGTCGGGGGACAAAGAAATTGATTTAATGGTAGCCAAATCAGATGGTACCCCTCACCGAGAAGCCGTGCGTGATGAGCTTAAAGTCATCGACTATGTAAGTTTTCTTAATACAGGGGCTACGGAAGTTTATAAATGTGTTGAAAAGGTTGCCGAAGTGCAAGAGGGCTTCCCTCAAGTTTTTTCAGATAGTGCCAAGCAAAAGCTTATCCAGCCTGTGCTTTACCATGAAGTTCCTTATGATTGGCGACTTAACATAAGTCTGAGTCATAAAGACATCGCTAAAGAGATAAAAGGCTACTTTGACGCGCTCGAGCCAGGTGATTACCCCTTTTTGCACAACAAGCTTTCGGTGGTGGGGCATAGTACCGGTGGGGTTATCATGCGGGGGTTTGCCTACTCTGACAATGAACTTAATGACCTGATAGAACATTTCTTTTTTATCAATGTACCTCATCTTGGCGCACCCAAAGCCGAGTACGTTTATTTTTCTGGGGATATGGAAATACCCATTGTCGCTACAGAAAGTTTTCGCCAAATGGGGCCAGATATGCCTATTTTGTACTTTCTAACGGCCTGTACCCGCTATGGCAGTGCCGTTAGTAGTGGACAGGGCAATGTGGTGCGCCAAGATTGGTCACCTGAGGCGAGAGCGCAGCGAATACAAAATGCTATAAACGCAGGGGCTTATGATACGGTCAAAAAGCCCCTTTATGGTTACCCGCAATATGCTAACGAAGGCCCGCTCCGCTATAACATGACCCTCTCTAAGGCCGCCGATAGACACTGTGAAGCAGCCGCAGCCGCAGGCCCTAAAACCAAGATTAAAAGCTATGTTTTTCACTCGGGTGGGCGCCGCACGGTGTCTTCCACGAGACTAGATGGCGATGAAGTAAAGCCAAATCGAACCTTTATTGGTGACGGTACCGTGCCCACAGTTTCGCAAATTGG
>JAHEBB010000121.1 GCA_024642575.1 Trueperaceae bacterium
TGAAGAAGAGCGTATTCTGGCAGAAGGTGCCAAAGAAGCCCTAGGAAGTTCAGGTAAGTTTGACCGCCCAATTGCCACCGCCGTTTTGCCTGCAACGCCTTTTTATGCTGCGGAAGACTATCACCAGGACTTTTACAAGAAAAGCTCGGCCCGCTATGAATTTTACCGTACGGGTTCAGGGCGCAATGCTTTTATTGACCGATTCTGGAAAGGTGATGAGACCGTTTACCAGCTCGAGCAAAACCTAGCGGGTCATTAAATAGAAAATTAAACAGGGCAAAGCTCTAAAGCGCTAAGTGCCGCTATATCTTTGGCCCCTGAGCAGTGCATAGCGATTTTTAGCTCACTTACTAAGTCCTGAAGTTTTTCGATTACCGCTTCGGCTGAGTCTAAAGCGGGGGCTAGAAGTGGCCGAGCAAGGGCAACACAGTCAGCGCCCATTATCAACGCTTTGGCAATATCTAAACCAGAACGAATGCCGCCTGAGGCAATAAGAGGCTGCTGGGGAGCAACCTGACGTGCATCTAGAAGTGCTTTTGCCGTTGGGATTCCCCACTCAGTAAGCTCGAGATGTTTGATTTCGCCGTAGCGCGCGTATTCTTCGACCCTTGCCCATGAGGTTCCACCAGCGCCAGCTATATCAAGGGCAGCAAAGCCAAAATCTTTGATAGTTGTAACAAGCGCTTTGCTTAAGCCATGCCCTACCTCTTTTAAAATTAGAGGATAGGGCACGTCTTTTATCAGACTTGCGAGTTTAGCTAAGAGACCTGAAAAGTCTTGATCGCCAGCGGGTTGTAGTGCTTCTTGCAATGGATTGGTGTGAATCGCCAGGGCATCTGCCCCTATGCTTTCTATCGCTTTTATAAGCTCAGATTTTCCGTAGCCTTTATTAAGTTGTGCTACGCCTAAATTGCCGATAAGTAAACAGCTAGGGGCGTAGGCTCTAACAGAAAAGCTAGAGATGACTTCAGGATGCTCGAGCATAATTCGCTGAGAACCAAGCATAAGCCCTAGGCCTAAGGACTCGGCAGCTATTGCAAGATTTTGGTTAATCAGTTTAGATTTTTCTGCACCACCGGTCATGGCACCTATTAGTAAGGGGGCAACTAAGGTTTTGCCTAAAAAAGTGCAGGCTGTAGAGATATGGCCTAAATGGCTTTCGGGTAGCGCTTTATAAGGCAAGTCATAGAGTTCAAAGCCGGTAGTTCGCGTTTGATAATTCACCTCATACTGAAGACAAATATCAACATGTTTGAGCTTGCGCGTCTGAATTTCCACCTTAACCAGCCTATCATCATTGCTTAAATCTTAATTTTTTTATTAATCGCGTTTGGTTTTTCCCTCTTAAACCAAACTGAAAAGCAGATGCAAGAGTCAATAAATTTCTTAGAGTTTAAAATCTTAAGCTCGGAATATATTAAGACTTAGGTTTAAATTGCATCATTCTTCATACAGCCTAGGCTTAATCATAGCCTCTTAAATGAGCCTAAGACTGTTCAGTAGCGCTAATTTTAAACTGGGCTCGAGCTAGAGCTTCTACGCAATAACAAAGGGAAAAGCGCGTCTGTCAATGCCTGGTTTGTTCGAGCGTACGATCAAAGATCGGGGCTAATATATTGGGATATCATCAGCCTGACCTGATATAAGGTGGGGTATTTCACTCATCTTTTCCATGATTAAGTCATAGTTATGTCAGAGAAAATGCTTTAGCATGGTAAGACCCTGTTTATTCAGGGCATAGGGTAGCGTTTATGGTTGTGGGTGCAAAAGTGTATAAGCTAAAGTCAATTTGGTTTTTGATACTGACTTTACTCGTTGGCTTGGTGTCTTGTACACCAGCGCCTAAAATCACACTTATACCCCGTATTGATATCTCAAATGCGACGCTTTCTCTAACTTCAGATGCCCCTCTACAAACGGTCTTGGTTCGTAATCTTGGTCAGGACGGTTCTCAGCTCGAGTGGAGTATGAGCAGTGTTTCTGACGTTATTATCATCACACCATCTGAAGGCGTTGTTGATTCAGGGAAAGAGCAAAGTGTTACCATTACGGTTGATCAAAACAACATTCAGCCCAATACGCCGGTCTTTGAAGAAATTGATGTCGAGTCAAATGGCGGTACCAAGCGTATTGCCCTGTCCTTTAGACTTAGTGGCACGGGTCTAGCTGCCTGCGGAACTTTCCCCGTTGAGCAATTCGAAAATAAGTTAAAAACGGCTGCCCTAGACCCTTTGGGTGCTTATGTGCCAGATGAATTGCTGGTTAAGTACAAAGAGCCGCTTATGAGTTTGAGCAGCACTGATAGTATGAGGCGGGTTCAGCTCGAGCGTTTAGAGACCGATCTAAAAACGCAGTTCCACTTTGAAGTCAAAAAAGCTGCCAGCTTACACCGACCTTCCTTGATTAAACTGCCTGAAGGTGCCGATGCCCTGGCTTTTGCTGAGCAGCTTGCTAATGACCCAAGGGTTGATTACGCTGAACCTAATTACTACCTGCAAACGCTAGCTGCGCCCAATGATCCGCTTTATAGCGATCAGTGGTCGTTGCAGAACTTTGGTCTTGAAGCAGCCTGGGCTACTGATTTTGGCAATAACAATGTGGTTGTGGCCGTCATTGACAGTGGCGTTGATATGACCCATGAAGACCTGATTGACAAGATGCTTCCGGGTTGTGATTTTTTTGATGATGATAATAATCCAAACCCAGGTTTACCCAACGGCGGTAAATCAGAGCACGGTACCCATGTAGCAGGTATTGCTGCTGCAACGGGTAACAATAAACTAGGTATAGCAGGTGTTGCTTACACCACCAATGTACAGATTTTGCCTATCAAAGTCTTTGATGATCGAGGGATAACGGGCAAGGTTGATGACCTGATTGACGCCATTTTGTGGGCAGCAGGCATTCCTTTAGAAGGGGTTGCCAATAATCCAAAACCCGCAGATATTATCAATATGAGTTTGGGGGTTGACCCTTCGGCGATTACCGATAAGTTAGCAAGTTTGTCAGCGGCAATTGCTCAGGCGAAAGCGCAAGGCGTCGTCTTGTTTGCTGCCAGTGGTAATGCGGGGCAAAGTGATCTTATTTTGACGCCAGCGAGTGACCCAAATGTAATTTCGATAGGTTCTGTCGATGATGGGTTTGGGCGCTCGAGCTTCTCGAACTATAACTCAACCGGAGACAGCGTTGATTTTATGGCGCCAGGTGGGGTGAGCAAAGGTACATTTTGTGGGGGTAGCAATGAAATTCGTAGTACTTTCCCCAAAACGACCGAGTATGGCTGCTTACGCGGTACTTCTATGGCCTCGCCTTTCGCGGCAGGGGTAGCAGCGCTAATCTTAAGCCAAAACCCTGGCCTTAGCCCTGATCAAGTTAAAGCCAAGTTACTAGCATCTGCTTATTTTGACCCTGAAACCATGAACCCAGAAGAATATGGTAACGGTATTATTTGTGCGGATAAGGCATTAGGCGCTGCTACGCAGTGCGGGCTGTCGCAGTAAAAGAAGACTTTTTGGTTCACAAAAGACGCTTTTTCGCTCTCTAGTAAAACACATAAAGATAACCGTAAAAACAGCCTTTGAGTGATAGGCTTCAGCCATGCCAACCGTAAAGCTAAGCAAGCAAGATGCAAGACGCCTAATGGCAAATCATCACTTCCGTTTACGGAGTCTTAGTGAGGTTTTTGAAGACCTAGGAAGTGTGCAATATGATCCTCTTAACCCCGTTGGGCGCAATCATGATTTGGTTTTACAGGCAAGGGTTCCTGACTATAAAGTCGATGACTGGCAAACCTTTGCTTACACCGAGCGACAAGTCTATGATTTTTGGGACAAACAGGCTTCTTTAGTACGTACCGAAGATTGGCCCAAGCGGCGCATTTACCACGATTGGCATAGAAAAGCCTGGGAAGCTAAGGTGTTTAAACCTTACGTTGAGCACATTCCTTTGGTTTTGGCTGAACTAAAAGAACGTGGCCCTTTAACCAGTACTCAGTTTGACTATCAGCCGCATATTGCTGATTGGGAAGGTTCCTGGTACGGCCCGAAACTTACCAAAAATATCCTTAGGGCACTCTGGCATAGTGGTGAAGTGGTGACCCATAGCCGAAAAAGTGGACACCATGTCTATGATTTGGCCGAAAATGTCATCCCCCCGCATCTTTTAAGGGCCGAAGCCTTAAGCCATAAAGAACAGCTCGAGTTTTTAATCAAGCTTCGCCACAAGGCAATGGGGCTCTTAAGACCCAATGCTAGCCAAGAGGTCTGGAGCTTTTACATTTCAGCGCAAGAACGAAGGCAACTTATGCAGGAACTTGTGGCAAAAGGCGAGCTGACCGAAGTTAGCGTTGAAGGCTTAAAGTTTCATGCATTAACCAACACTTTAAGGCTGCTTGACCATAAAGAATTAGAACCTCGGATGGTTTTTGTCGCACCACTTGACCAATTTATCTGGGATAGAAAAGCTATAAATCACCTCTTTGATTTTGATTATCTTTGGGAAGTGTACAAACCTGAAAAAGATAGACAGTGGGGCTACTATGTGCTGCCTGTTTTTTATAAAGACGCTCTGGTTGCAAGGTTTGACTCGAGGCTCAAAGATGATACCTGGGAACTGTATAACTGGTTCTGGGAAGCAGGCGTCACGCCAGATGCGGCTATGCTCGAGGCACTAAGCCAAGCCGTAGCAGGGTTTATGCGTTATCTGGGTGCAAAAAAACTCAAATTGCCAAAAGGTCTTGATAGAGCAACACGGAGTAGCTGGCAAACAGGAGCAAAGCATGATTGAGTTTTTGGAAAAAAGACAAGGTAATTATCTTATAAGTACCGACAAAAGCTGGCTTGATCTTGAGGTGATTCATGGTTTTTTGCACACCTGCTACTGGTGCAAGGGTATTCCTAAAGAGGTAGTCGTAAGGGCCATTGAAAACTCGGTTTGTTTTGGTCTTTATAAGAATGGAGATCAGATTGGCTTTGCCAGGGTGGTGACCGATTATGCAACCTTTTTTTATCTGGCCGATGTTTTTATTTTGGAACCTTACCGCGGTGAAAACCTAGGGGTCTGGTTGATTGAAACCATTGTTAACCACCCCATTTTTAGGGGCATACGCACCTGGACCTTGCTCACTGCCGATGCGCACGGGCTTTATGAAAAGTTTGGGTTTCAAAACCACAGTGACCCCAAGCGCTTTATGATTCGCAAAGTGCCTTATCCTTACAAACTGCCTGAAGGTACTTAGCTCAAAAGAAGCTCGATTAATTTTCCATGCAGCAACCTTCCTTAGCTATTTTAGAAGCCTTCAGCATTCCCTTAACAGTAAACCTGGAAAAGCTTGACGGGGGGCAAGGCACAACCTACCTTGCAGGCGATATCATTCTGAAACCGGCAAATGGTTTTGAAGAGGCAAATTGGATTGCTGAAGTCTATGACAGTATCAAGCAAACGGGGTTTCGTGTTCCTAAACCCATCAGCTCGTGCTCTGGGAATTGGGCCTATAAAGGATGGACCGCCTGGGAATATCTTGAGGGTCAAACGCTTTGGGGCAAAATGTATCAGGAAAGACTGGCTGCAAGTCAGGCATTTCATAAAGCCTTGGCTAGGGTTCCTCGCCCCTCATTTCTTGATAAACGTGACGATGCTTGGTCGCAAGCAGACCGCATTGTTTGGCAAGGGGCAGCGTGGCAACCTCACGCTCGAGTCCTCAAGCTTTATGAAAACCTTTTTAACTATCAAACGTCTCTGGTTTTGCCAGAGCAAGTTATGCACGGAGATATTGCAGGAAATATGCTCTATAAAACAGGTCAAGCCATAGCCGTGATTGACTTTAGCCCTTACTGGCGACCCGCTGCTTATGCCGAAGCTTTGCTATGTATTGATAGCCTGATGTGGGAAAATGCGGCCTGGTCAATGTTAGATTTGCTTACCCTAGATGAAACGTTCATCCAGCTTATGTTGAGAGCGATTTTGCGTCGGCTGGTTGAAGTTGACCGACATTTTTACCTGGATGCTTTGCCCGAAAGCCATTTTGATCAGGTTGCTTGGTTTGAAGCTTTTGCCTTGCAGTTTATAGCTAAGGTTTTGGCCTAGCAGATTTTTGAGCCATTACCTATAAAGGTCGATAGCTCCTCTCTAAAGTTTATTCGTTTGGCATTCCAGTAAAGGCTAGAATCCATAATCAAGACTTTAAACAAAAATGGTACTACTTCTTAGAAAAATTTAGAAAGACTAGTGGGTGTCAATTCTTTCGTACTAGGCAGCTTGCCCCATTAAGGCTCCTTTTACTTTCACCTCAATTTTCAAGTACACTAAAAGCTTATGATTGTTGTCAAAGTTGGTGGCTCATTAGGAATTGATTATGACGCGCTTTGTGAAGATATCGCAGCGCTCTGGAAACAAGGACAAAAACTAATTTTAGTACATGGAGGGAGTGCTGAAACGAATCGGGTAGCGGAGGCTTTAGGGCATCCACCGCAATTTATTACCAGCCCAAGCGGTTATACAAGTCGCTTTACTGACCGTGAAACCTTAGAGATTTTTGAGATGGTGTACTGCGGCAAGATGAATAAAGGCATGGTTGAACGTTTGCAGCGGCAGGGGGTAAATGCTGTAGGTTTATCGGGTCTGGATGGGCGGATTTTTGAAGGTAAACACAAAGACAAGGTGCGCAGTGTTGAAGATGGCAAGGTCAAAATCTTGCGTGGCGATCACACGGGAACCGTCGAGCAGGTTAATACACATTTGCTAAACCTCTTACTGGATAACGGTTATTTGCCTGTTTTGACGCCTCCAGGCTCGAGCTTTGAAGGGGTTGCTGTCAATGTAGACGGTGACCGCGCCTCGGCTGCGGTAGCTACAGCCCTAAACGCCGACGTTTTGCTGCTACTTAGCAATGTGCCAGGGCTTTTGCAGGACTTTCCTGATGAAGCGAGCCTTATTAAAACCATTCCTGCGGCTGAAGTGGAGAGCTTTATGAAATTTGCTCAGGACCGTATGAAGAAAAAAGTTTTGGGGGCGGCTGAAGCGGTGCAAGGGGGGGTGGGCAAAGTTATCTTTGGGGACGCCAGAGTGCCTAACCCCGTGCAATATGCCTTAGCTGGAAATGGCACAACGGTTCAGTAAAGCACTCTGAGCATGCCTCATGCCCCAATCATTGAGCTGAACGCCGCTAACGAAGCAGTACCGATTTATCAACTTATGCAACAGTCTTATAGAGTAGAAGCAGAGCTTTTAGGCCTCATTGATTTCTATCCTCTAACCCGCTCAGTACAAGATATTGCAAAGTCACAGCATCGTTTTCTAGGGGTTTTAAAAGAAGGCAAAGTCTTGGCCGTTTTAGAACTTGAAAAACTGGATGAGCAGACTTTGCTTGTTGCTTCTCTGGTTGTGTATCCAGCTGCTTTTCGTCAAGGTTTGGCCTCGAGCCTGCTTGAGCACATCCTTGAACAGGAAGACTTTCAAACGCTTAAGGTTTCAACTGCGGCCAAGAATTTGCCTGCGCTACGCCTTTACGAGAAAATGGGGTTTTGCCTTAGCTCGAGCCAAACCTTGACTGACGGATTAGAGTTGGTCACTTTGGAGTACCAAAAATAACACAGAGTCTAAAACGCATTTGGCTTGGCGGCTCGCCTTGCTCAGGCAAGTCTCTTCTGGCAGACAGGCTTGCCAAAGAGCTTGGTTTTTCGGTTTATCATGCGGATGATTATTTTTACCCCCATGCGCAAAAAGCGTTACCTGATTCAACGCTTGGCAGATTGAGCAGATTTAAACCTGAAGAAATTTTTTTGTGCGATGCTGATATGCTGACGGATTTCATTAGCGCGGGTCAAGAAGAATTCCCTATGATTTTGGCTGATTTAGAAAAGCAGCTTTGGCAAAAAGACATTATTGTAGAGGGTTGCGCATTATTGCCTGAGCTTGTCATGAAGACCAAAAAGCCAGAAGAAAGAGTGCTCTACCTGGTACCAAGTAAAGAGTTTCAGCGTGAGACCTATGCTAAGAGAGCTTGGGTAAAGGGAATTCTAGAGCAAACCTCTAACCCCAAAAGGGCCTGGGAGAACTGGCAAACCAGAGATGAGTTGTACGCAACCTACGTTAAAGAGCAGGCTCGAGCCTTTAGCTTTCCCCTGTTAAACATTGACGGCACGCTCAGCCCTGAGGATGTTTATGATTGGGCAAGGGCGTTTATAGACTAGGGGTGGAGATAAAAACATTTCGGCATCAGCAGAAATAATTCCTTTGACTTCAGGACAACAAAAATCAGTTTATAAGTCGCATAGTGCCAAACTGAAAAGTGGGCGTAATGATACTTAGCTTGTCCGAGCGTAAGATCCAAGATCGGAATTGATGATGGTGTTTATCATCAATTCAGCTTAGTATAAGATGCCCTTATGACGAAACAGGAAAGGCATCTGCTAAAACATTTTTTGGCTACCCTGGCTTACCGCACCCAAAAAGCCCTTCAAGATGCGCCTGAGGCTTTTGCATCTTTTAAGCTAAGCCCTGGGGTAAGAACACCAAAGCAACTGCTAAATCACATGTCTGAAGTGCTCACTTTTGCCCTTGGCTATGCCAAACCAGTGACAAGACCCTTAGCAGAGGTAGCGAGTTTGGCCGAAGAAGAGCAGAGATTTTTTGCTACTCTTGAGCAGTTAGGACTTTGCCTGCAACACCAAGATACGTTTGCGGAAACGAGCGCTGAGCAGCTTCTCCAGGGCCCATTTTCAGATGCTATGACGCATACGGGGCAACTTGCTATGTTAAGACGGCTTTCTGGTTCTGCCATTGCCCCTGAAAATTTCTATGATGCAGAAATTTCTGCTAGTAACTTAAGCGCCAATCAGCCGGCAGCAGCAAAACCTGACGCTCAGTGGTTTGATGCAGAGGGAAAACCCCAAAGAACTTAAGACCCTGAAAAGCTCGAGCCCTGACTTTTAAGGCGATATTTTGTTTGATATGACCAGAGAAGAGTTTGAGGTTCTTGAAAAAGCTTGGGCAGCAGTTTCGCCTAAATAGTCTTCAGTGGCATATAAATGCTTACTACCGTTCCTTTGCCAGGGTCTGACTTAAGCTCCAAATGCCCATCAAAGAGTTGCAAGCGCTGCCTAACCCCCGAAAGTCCAAGACCGGTTCCTTTTTCTTTGAGGGCCTCAGGGTTCATACCCATTCCGTTATCGCTCACCTGAATAACAAGGTCTTGCTCTGACTCTGTAATTAAGACCTTAGCAGTCTCTACTTTTGCGTGTTTGACGACATTAAACAGAAGTTCACGCACCAAACTGAAAAGCAGTACGCGTAAAGCTTCTGGTAAGGGGGTAGAGGCTTTAGAACTAAGCTGCACCTTAAGGCCATACAGGTCTTGCATGTGGCTAGCTAGCCACTGAAGAGCTTCTACCAAACCCTCACCTTTTAAAATGGGCGGGCTTAAGTTGGTGGTGGCATTTCGGCAAATTTCAAGTGCCTCTTTTAACAGGGTTTTTGCGTTTAAGAGAGCTTCGTTTGCTTCAGGGCGGTTTAAATAGCGTTGCACATCGCTCAAGGCAAATTGTAAGGCATAAAGCTGTTGTTGCAACTCATCATGAAGGAGCTGAGCCAAACGGGCACGCTCCTGAGTTTCAGCTAAAGTAAGTTGGCCTGCTAAGTCTCTGACTTGCTGGGTGCGAAGTCTAACTTGCGATTCAAGATTTTCGCTAAACTCCTGCAAGGCTAAGGTGGCTTGTTTTTGCTCTGTTATATCCTTAAACAAAATACCCACTTTGCGACTTTCACTGCCACCTATGCGGAAGGCATAAACATCAAACCAGCGCCCCATTTCAGCCGAACCATTTTCAAAACGGAAACCCTCGCCCTCTAAGGCAACTTTGCCGTAGATATCAAACCAGTGTTGCTCGAGCTTAGGTACCAATTCTTTAGCCGTTTTCCCCACTGCATCCTTAAGCCCTGTCTGGTTTTCAAATTGAGGGTTTAATTCTAAAAAACGGTAGTCTAGCGGTTTGTTTTGAGCATCAAATAAAACTTCAATAACACAAAAGCCTTCATCGGTTGAGTTAAAAAGAGTACGGTAACGCGATTCACTTTGCTCACGCGCTGCTTCTGCTTGTTTACGCTCAGTAATATCAATAGCAGCATTCAAAATAGCTGGTTCACCCTTAAATTCAATGAGTTCAGACGAAAGTATAAAGGTGCGCACTTCGCCGTCTTTCATTCTTAGAGAAACTTCGGTTTGCTCAATGGTGTTGCTCTTCTTGAGCTGTTCACGGCCGCTGGCGCGGGCGCTATGATCTGTCCAGATACCCAGCTCGAGCGTGTTTTTACCCAGCGCCTCTTCACGGCTAAAGCCAGTTAATCTAACGAAGCAGTCATTAACCAAAAGCAGCTTTTCCGTTTTTGCCGAAGAAATCGCCATACACATAGGCGCAAGGTTAAAAATTTTATAGAAGTTTTCCTCGCTTGAAGGCATGGCTATTATTCTAGTGCCTTGTCAAGCAACATGTCTATTAAGGAGTTAAATTGGGCATTAAGAAGGCATCGCTGTTAGACCAAACGCAGGTGCAATACTTTTTTCTTCGATGATGGCGGTAATGGTTGAGATGGTTTGCTCTAAAAATGAGCGACCATCAGGCAGGATTTGCTTGCTGTCTAAATAGCCATCTTTACCTGTATGATCAATAGCTCCCATATCAACCAGTTGAATGCGCCCATTAGCTCTCGCCTGATTCCAGTCAGAATAGGGCAAGATAGGCCAGCGACCGGGAAACATAAGAAAGCCAAGACGCTGCACACGGTCACGTTTGCCATAAAGATGATATAGACGCTCGAGCGCCTCTAAACCTGGGTCAGAGCACATGATGCCACCTAGTGAAATCACCGTTATAGGTGCCTGAATGATTTCTTTGAGATAAGGCGTTGCGCCAATGGCAACCTGACCCCCGCCACTGTAGCCAATAAGCGTAACAGGAACCCCAGAGGCAAATGCATAGCCATGCCGACTGAGTGCTAAAGCCATGCTTTCAGCCGTACCTTGATTGTAAATAGGTCCATAACGGCGGTCAGCTGAAACACCGACTTGCCAAATGTTGCGCATATTGATAATAAAGCCGGCAAAGGCAAGGCGGCTGAGTTTTAGCTTAAGGGCATAACGCCAGAACCAGGCAAAAAACCGCTGCCCGGTCAGTGCTCGGTTGGTGACAGAGTAAGGAAATAGCTCGAGGATGACAGCATCAGGCATACGCTTTCTTAACTCACTTAGCAGGGCAATCTCACGTCTGGCAAAACTTTCCTCAGAGACACTGTGAATGCCCGTTAAAAAGATGACGAAATGTTTGGCATCACTTGTTGTTTTAGGCGATGTACTCGTTTTAGCAATGGCTTCACGCTCGCGCCCGAACCAACCTGCCCACCACCCTAAAGCTTCAAAAGGCGCTAATGCCCCCGAAAACAAAAAGGCAACAATAAGGATTAAAAAGAGAGATAGGGCATCTGGAATCATGACTTACCTCGGTGCTTAGCTCCTACTTTAAGCTCGAGCTTTGTTCCTGAAACCCATCTGCGCCCTGCTTGAGTCAATGTATGTAAAGGGCGACCCAAGGTGCGGTTAACCAGTTGCAATAAGCCCCAACCTAATGCGCTACAGAGAAAGGCTTGCCAAAAGCTTAAAGCTAGAGTGGCGTTAAGGGCGACCAAAATAGCTGCCAAGCTCCAGAGAGAAAGGGCAACCGAAATAAATGAACCAAAATAAGGCGTTAAGATAAAAAAGCTAAACAAATATGGCGAGTAAGCCAGCCCGACCACTTTAATCATGTTTCTAAAGGGTTCATTCTT
The DNA here is from genome assembly GCA_024642575.1 of Trueperaceae bacterium. Lineage (GTDB taxonomy): Bacteria > Deinococcota > Deinococci > Deinococcales > Trueperaceae > JAHEBB01. Next base: position 11,815 of record JAHEBB010000121.1, read on the forward strand.
GGTAAAAATAAAACTTTCCACTAGCCAGATGCTAAAAACAAAAAATAGAAAACCTGAAACATAAATAAATGACGCCAGTAACAGGCTGGCAAGAAAGCGCCTGGGTTTAACTTCATTGGCAAAAAGCACGATACTTTGCCCAATGGCATTGGACAAACCTGCCAAGAAAACAACCAGCAGAGCAATGCGTAAACTCTCGAGCTCAATAATGCGCGAAAATGCCTCATTATTAAGTACAAGAGATTGCCCAATCAGCCTTAACTCTGCCATATAAGTAACGTAGCAGAAAAAGCAGGGGTTTAGAGGTGCTTGGCTTAACAGATGGTTTAATCAGGGTTTGCCAAACCCCAAGTTATAGAAAGAAGAAACACACTAAAACAGCTCAAAATGCCAATTGGCCTGTGAAAGATCTAACTTTAGGCGCTAAAAACTACCTAATAAAGGGCTAAAGAGCGGTTTGTAACAAAACCGTAACATAGTTTCTTTAGCCTTTACTTAGTAATCCTTTCCTCCTGAAAAACCTCCCTTTATGACCTTTGTAAATGCAAAGGTCCTTTTTATTTTAGCTTGAGTTTGTTTTATACCAAACCCGATAATACGCTTTATAAATTCTAAAGAGATTTATACTGCTCCAATCGGGTTTGGTATTCGTTTCAACGATCAAAGATCGCATTTAATTCTTAAGGAATTAAACGGAAAGGGTATTAGCTAGGCAAAAAAAGAACTGTAACGAAGTTGTAACAAACCTTGACTAGACTAATAGACATAAGACCTCCTGAGTGAGCCTCTGCTGAGAGACCAGAGGCTTTTTTTATTTTTCCCTATGCTCAAGCTGCTTTTCCAAAACTTACCTCAAGTTCAACCCCCAGGGCCTCAGCAACGCGGTTGAGAATAGCCAGGCTATGACCAAAGTAAAATGGGTTTTCAAGTCGGTTCACATTTGACCTAGGCATAGACAAACGCCTACCTAGTTCAGCCTGGCTAAGCCCTAAAGATTCACGTGCTGAAGCAATTTCTAGGCTGACAGGATTAATGTTTGCTGGTCGAATAAAATCAATTTGATCATTAGCCTCTAAACGCATACCAAATGTCTCAAAAGCATGCTTCTCGGCATCTTCTCTGGTTAGAATCTTGGGCTTGGGGTACTTAGCGTCGGCATGAAGGCTAATGGATTCTGAAAGGGATTTTTTAACTACCTCTAGACTCTTACCCACCCCATTTGCCCCTGATATATCAGGGGCATAAGCACTATAGCTACCTTCTTTCCCTTCAATAACGATAAGATACTCCATAGTTTCTCCTTTATTTAAGCCCAGCCTGTTTTAAAATGCTGGCTCGAGTCTTAGGGTGAAGGTCGTCACTGGGCTTGCCTGCTACCGTTACTTTTCCTGTTTTAAAAGTATGAATAAACTGTCTGTGACTGCCTTTAGTCGCTTTTAATACCCAGCCATCTTCTTC
>JAHEBB010000122.1 GCA_024642575.1 Trueperaceae bacterium
CTACCCAAAACAAACTCGGCGACAATTGTGCCGATAAGTGCAAGCGTAACGGTAAGCCTGAGACCGCCTAAAACAACAGGTAACGCGCCAGGAAGCTCGAGCTTAGTCAAGGTACTAAGTCTGCTTGCTCCAATGGTACTAAAGACTTCACGAAAGGTTTTTCCTACTTCACGAATACCTACCATGGTTGATACCAGCACAGGGAAAACCGAAATGAGGGTGGCAATAAGAACCCTTGGCAACGTGCCATAACCTAACCAGGGTATAAGTAGCGGGGTAAGGATAATCGTAGGAATCGCCTGAAGCGCTACAATATACGGCGATAAAAGTCTTTCAAAACTTAGCTTTTTACCCATTAAATAGCCAATAGGTAAACCAATAAGTAGCGAACTCAATATACCCAGGATGGCAACCTCTAAAGATGCGAGCGTATGCTTAACCAGTAGGCTGGCATTATCAATGAGCGCTAACCAGACCCTGCTTGGTGCAGGAAAGAAAAAGCTTTGCGCGTTTTTGGCTGACCATTCCCATAAGAAAAAGAGGAGGGCTGTTAAGGCAATGACAGTTGGAATAATCCAGGGGAAGCGCAGGGCTGGTCTATGGGTTTTGACAAAAGTAGAATCGCCCATACCGAGTTTGGCTCTTAAAATAGCTTCTATGCCATCGTCATAGGCAGTGATGCGACCTTCATTTTTTGCTTCTAGTACCGTATCGATTTTGCCATCTTTTAGTAAAACCACACGGTCAGCCAGATAAACGGCTTCGCGAATGCTGTGGGTCACAAAAATAATAGTTTTATGGGTTTTTTCGTGGAGTCGCTTCATTTCGAGGTTAAAGCGTTCACGTACCAATGCATCTAACGCGGCAAAAGGTTCATCCAATAGCAAGATATCTGAGTCTTGCGCCAGGGCCCTGGCAATGGCGACTCTTGCCTGCATCCCCCCTGAAAGTTGATGCGGATAGCGGTCAGCATGCTCGAGCATCCCTACTTGCTTAAGGACGTTTTCAGCTCCCTCACCGTTGCCCGTGAGTTCTCTAGGTAAATTGACATTTTCTTTTACGGTGCGCCAGGGTAAGAGCCGATAATCCTGAAAGACAACCGCAGGTTTGGTCGTAACGTCAACCTTGCCTTTATCTGCCTCGAGTAAATCAGCAATGACCCGAAGTAGTGTGCTTTTACCGCCACCCGAAGGGCCAATGAGCGAAATAAATTCGCCCTTTTTAATGTCTAAATTAACGTCTTTTAAAACGCTGTTACCTTCAAACTCAACGCAAACGCCCTCGAGCTTTATGACCGTACTTTTGCTTGTGGTGGGCTCGAGCGTTTGACTTAGCACTTAATTAGCATACGTTAGGGTTGACCAGGATGGCAGCGATTTAGCCAACACCTCTATCCGCCTAACCGTACCAAGGACTTGTATTCTGGGTGCCTCTCAATATAGCTCTTAACAAAAGGGCAAAGGGGCGCAGCAGTCATCTCATTATCTTTAACATAAGTAAGTGCGAACTTGGCAAGTTTGCCACCAATACCATTACCCTCAAAAGACTCTGGAACTTCGGTATGAGTAAAAATGAGGGTGTTCCCAACCTTCATATAGTCCATGTGGGCGAGTTCAGCTCCAAGTTCGGCCTCAAAGCGGTTTAAATTAGGGTTATGTCTAATGCTTAGACTATCTGACATGTAGCTAAGCTTAAGCAGGTTTTGCAGGCTTTTCCGTAACTCATGACAACATTTTTTAAGGCTAGGCTTAGCTTATGAGATAAGGTAGGATACCGCCAATGAAGACCTTAAAAGAACGTATTCTAAACGAAGGTAAATATCTAGGTAAGGGTATTTTGAAAGTTGATGGGTTTTTGAACCACCAACTTCACCCTGATTTAACCATGCAAATGGGCAGGGAGTTTTGCAAACAGCTAAGTCATGCTGGAGTAAGTCACGTTTCTAAGATAATCACCGCTGAAACCAGTGGCATAGCCCCTGCTTTGGCTGCCGCTGTTGCCTTTGATGTTCCTTTGGTTTTTGCTCGAAAAAAACGCCCCATTACCATGCCAGATGGCTTTTATAGCAGTGAAGCGCCAAGTCATACCAAAGGGGGTATTACTACGCTGATGATCTCGCCAGAGTATTTAAGGGCAGATGACCGCGTGGTCATCATTGATGATTTTTTAGCGACGGGCTTAACGACCAAAGCACTTATTGAAGCGATTCAAAAAAGTGGCGCTGAGGTTTTAGGCATTGGTGCAGTGATTGAAAAAGGTTTTGAAGGTGGTAGAAAAGTGCTCGAGCCTTTTAAGGTTCCTATTGTTAGTTTAGCCATTATTGAGCGCTTAGACGATACGGGTATTTACCTAAAAGATTAACCCTGCTATACCTACTTGTTTTTAGCGCTTGTCATATACTATTTCCGATGCCGAGTTCAGATTATGGAATCAGAAAGAGGAGACTATGAAACGTTATTTAATATTTATATTTTTTGCCCTAGGGTTTGTTAGCGCCCAGACTAAGGTTATCTCTGTGGGGGATGAACCGCGGCGAGTTCTAAACTATCTTCCTGCTGAGGGTAGCGTGCAAAACGCTGAGATGGCGATGCGTATAGCCATGTCTATCACTATGGTAGGAGACGAATTTCCCGAAGAGACTTTTGCATCGAAACTGCCTACTATTATTCTTCCCATGACCTTAACTATTGATAATGTAAGTAAAGACGGGGTCATAACAAGCTCTTTTGCTTACGGGGAAGTTAGCTTTAGCGATGAATCAAATGTTGACCCTGATCTTCTGGCACAGTTTCAAGAGAGTTTTAAGGCGTTTAAAGATATAACGGGAACCATAGTTTCAAATAGCTCAGGGGAAATGCTTGATTACAAAATTAATGTTCCTGAATCAGCGCCAGCAACCCTTGAGACCTATATGACTCAAGCCGAAGATATGCTTAGGCAAATGGTATTTGCCTATCCGCAAGAAGCGCTTGGTGAAAATGCCATTCTTGAGAACTACCAGAAGATAAGCAATCAGGGTGTAGAGATGGAACAAACAATAACCTCTACCTTCAGCCATCTATCTGACACTATGATTCTTGCCAGTAGCCAGATTGAACAAGTTGCTGAACCTCGAGTCATGGATTTACCTGATATGCCAGAAGGCTCAGTGGTCAATTTGGTTAATATGATAGGTCAAGGTACAGGTATGACTTATAGCTCCCCTGGAAAGATTTTCCCGATTTCATCTGCTATGGCTTCAAAAACCACCATGGTTATGACCATTGACATGGATGGTCAACATTTCCAACAAACCATTTTGCTTTCTATGGATGTGACGCTACGAAGCAAATAATACTTAGTTGATTTGAATGGACTTGTTTAAATGACGGTGTACCAGATTTTGTGTATTCACTAAGATGAAACCGCTCTCTGACTGGATTTGTCCTGCTCCATAAACACAAAATCGGTCACCTTCTTTAAATTGCTTAAGTTTAGAAGTTCATAGTACTAGCGCTACGAGGGTAAGTCAAAGATAGGATGTCATGATTGATAAGCTTATCAAACTCTTCTCAAGATAAGGTGGCTTAGGTTTTTGTATGCTCGCTCAAGGGCGCTACGCCCCATCACCTACAGGCTATTTACATTTAGGTAATGTACGTACTGCGCTTGTTGCTTACTTAAAAGCTCGAGCCTCGGGTAGTGATTTCATCTTACGTATAGAAGACCTTGACTCAGCAAGAAGTCGACCAGAATTTGTCGCTGCCAATATTGCCGAATTGCGTTATCTCGGCCTAGATTGGGATGAAGGGCCTGACGTTTCAGGGCCTCACGGTCCTTATCTACAAAGCGAAAGACAGGCTCATTATCTTGAAGCGCTAGAAACACTAAGGGCAGCAGGAAAGCTGTTTGAATGTTATCTATCGCGTAAAGACTTACGTGACTTGGCATCTGCGCCTCACGCTCAGATGCCAGCCTATGGTCAAGCTGAGCGTCGCCTAAATGAAAAACTCAAAGCTCAAAAACAGCTCGAGCGCAAACAGCCAAGCCTACGTTTTAGGGTGGATATGCCTCAGGTAGCGGTTCAAGATGCGTTTAAAGGAATGCAACATTTTCAGGTTTCAGATTTTATTGTGCGCCGAGCTGATGGGGAATGGGCCTATCAGCTTGCCGTAGTGGTCGATGATGCCAAAATGAACATTCAAGAAGTGGTTAGAGGTGAGGATTTGCTCGAGTCTACCGCTGCCCAAGTTTTGCTTTATCAGGCTCTTGCTTACCCAGTACCCGCATTTTTTCATGTCCCTCTTCTTTACGATGAAACAGGCGAGCGCATGTCCAAGCGAAAAGGCTCCCTAACAATAAGTTCGCTAAAAGAAAAAGGCGTAAGCAGTGAGCGAATAGTGGGCTTTTTAGCGTACAGTTTAGGTCTGATTGATAAGCTTGAAGCTTTGACGTTAGACGAGGTGCTAAGGGTGTTTGACCCTCAAAAACTGCGCCAGACGTCATTTGGCGTTGGCTTAGAGCATTTGAAATTTCTAGGAGCTTTATGAATTTGCCAAGAGCTTTTATAAATACTATAAACACAACTTTTGATGAAGGAAAAGACTGGCTCGAGCGTCTTCCTGAACTTATTCGTGAGTGCGAAACGCAGTGGCACATGGAGGTTTTAGCCCACTTTCCCAACTTGACCTACAATTTCGTTGCGCCTGCACGCTTAAAGGACGGGTCTCTGGCGGTTTTTAAACTTGGCGTTCCACGCGATGAATTAGCCAGTGAAATGCGTGCTCTGCAAACCTGGAAGGGTGATGGGGCCGTCAGACTGTTAAAAGATGATATTGAAAAAGGAGCGATGCTGCTTGAAAAGCTCGAGCCGGGCACATCCTTTTGGCATATTAAAGATGATGTTTTGGCAAGTACCACCTGTGCTAACCTGCTTTTAAAACTCTGGAGTAAAAAGGCAGATCTTAGCCCGTTTAGACCTTTAGAAAGCTGGTCGAGGGAATTGGCTAAGTATGCAGAAACGTTCACGGCAAGCTCGAGTCCGATTCCGTATCACTTTATTGATAGAGCTATGGCACTTCGTGAAGATTTGCTGCAAGAAAAAGATGTCGTTTTGCTTCACGGCGATTTGCACCATGACAATATGCTTTCTTCTAACCGAGCGCCCTTTCTAGCCATAGACCCAAAAGGGGTTGCTGGCCCCCGTGGGTATGATGTCGGCTCGTTTTTTATGAATCCAGAAGACCCTGATATTCAAAATGATTGGAAACGTTTGACGGAGCAACGGCTCGAGCTATTTTCAAACATTTTAGGCTTTTCAAAAGACTATCTGGCAAGCTGGGCGTTTGTTCATTGTGTCTTATCGGTTACTTGGTCATTTGCCGATGGCACCTTTCCCCAGACGCCGCTTGACATTGCTAAAGAGCTCGAGCCTTTTCAATAAAGCCTGAGCTTTACTAGGTACTTTTCACAATTACACTTTCTTAAGTTTTCCTAAAGCTTTTTGTGTCACATCTAACGGAAATTCAGCTCAAAAGCTGTAGGCTTAGAGCTCGAGCCAGTATGGCTCAACCTTCAGGGCGGGGTGCGATTCCCCACCGGTAGTGATGCCTTATGATGCTTATGTGCATAAAGGCTAAGCCTACGAAGCCTGAAAAATTTACCTTCAGGCCCGATCTCGTGTAAGCCGAGAGCCGACGGTCAAAGTCCGGATGAAAGAAGGAGGAAGTTCAGGTGCCCCATACCTGAGCGATTTGTTATGGTGAGATTACGTCATGTAATCCTGGTGGTATTATTCTGCTTTTTGACTCTGGCCAGTGCTCAAGATAAGCAGAAGCTACGTGTGGGTTTAGGTTATTTGCCCGATGTGCAATTTGCGCCCTTTTATGCGGGGGTCGTTGAAGGAATCTATGCTAAGGCCGGGCTCGAGGTTGAGTTTCAGCATGGGTTTGTAACAGAACTTTACCCGCTACTAGCCCAGGGCAAGCTAGATTTTGTGGTAGGTGATGCCGAAGACGTCATTGCCCTAAGAACCCAAGCCGAGAACCCTGTACCCTTTGTCTATTTACTTGCCTTGTATCAGCATGTACCTAATGCGCTTTTTTCGCTCAAAAAAGCTGGGATTACGTCCATAGAGGACCTTAAAGGCAAACGGGTAGGCATTCCAGGCATGTTTGGTACGTCTTACACCTCGCTGCAAGCGATTTTAGAGGCAGCTGGTTTACAGGAGAGCGATATTACGCTCGAGCAAATTGGCTTTACCCAAATTGAGGCCATCATGTCAAACCGAGTAGATGTGGCGATGGGTTTTATCAACAATGAGCCCATTATTTTAAAGAATCAAGGGGTTGAGCTTAGTGTCATTTCAGCAGGTGATTACAACACTTCTGCCGGTAATGGCGTTATTACCACAGATGCCATGTTAGAAAAGGCTGATCTCGTCAGAAGCTTTTTAGCGGCAACTCAAGAGGCCATGCAATTAACTATAAAGGAACCTGAAACCGCGTTTAAAGCGGCTAAGCAATATGTTGAAAATCTCGGGGATGAGCGCATGGAAGTGTTAATCACGTCGATAGGGCTTTATACCTCAGACTATACTGCAAAGATGGGTTTGGGTTTTAGTAACCCAGAGGGCTGGGCTTCAACGCTCGAGCTTCTAAAGCGGACAAGCCGAGTTAGTACCGATTTGCCAGCACAAACGTTTTACAGCAACGATTACTTAAGCCCTGGCTTAGGTAAAGACTAAGAGAGTGAGCTCGAGCCACCTACAAGGGGGCTCGAGCTCTTATAAGAGTTTGTGTCGGGAGAGTTCTTTTTTCGTTTCCTCAAGAACAGCTTTTTTAGCATCTTCTAAAAGAAGATCAAGTTTGGCACCTGCCGCGGCCACATGACCGCCGCCCCCTAAAGCGTGGCAAATAGCCTGAGCAGATACACCATCTCGGGTTCTCACCGAGATTTTGGTGTGATCTTCACGGGATTTGAAAAAGATAGCAACCTTAGTTCCCTCCGCGTAGCGAATCAGGCCGACGTAATCATTGGAATCATCATCACTACTACCAACTTCAGCTTCCATTTCAGGGGTAACGTAAGCTGTTGCTACTAAGCCATCTAAGGGAAACTCGACGGTTGCCATGACTTTACCTAGCATCTGGAAATAGCTGGGTTCACGCCATTGCAAACGATCGGTTAAAAAGCCGTAATCAACACCATGCTCAATAAGCTCTGCCGCATCTTTCAAAACGCTGGCGTTGGTATTGGTGTATTTGAAATTTCCTGTATCGGTCAAAATGCCTGTTAAGCAGGGCGTGGCAATATCAGCTGTCCAGCTTACAGGCATGAGCTCGATAAGATCTTTAACTATTTGCGCTGTTGCGGCTTTCCCAGGTTCTACACAGACCAGATCGCCAATTCTTGGGTTCGAGCCATGATGGTCAATATTAAGGGTAAAGGCGGCACCTTCTAAAGGTGCTCCCACCGTTCTGCGGCCCAAATCAACATCGAGTACAGCAAGCATAGCGCCCTCAGGTAGAGACTCGAGCGAGGAAACATGCTCATTGTCCTTAAGTAAAAACTTTAAATAACCAGGTACACCCATAGCAAAGATGGTAGTTTTTCCCAGGCTATCCAGAGCACGTTTAAAGGCTAGACAGCTTCCTAGAGCGTCACCATCGGGGTCAAGATGGCTGATGATGACAATTGGCCCCTGCCAATCAAGCAGGGTTTGCGCTATTTTCTTGAGCTTTTCGGTATAGTTTGCTTCTCCGGTATTATCTACTTTATGCGTCACAAGCCAATATACCCTTTATGATTTTTTGCTGCTATGAATAACTAGGCTAGCAAATCTCTAGATAACGTTCTTTCATTAGCGCCAAGACATCATCTCCCGGCGTGTCCCAAAGTGCCTGATTAAAAATTTCGCATTCGATTGGGCCGGTGTAACCAGCTTGCTCAACAGCTTCGCGAAGCCTGCGAACTTCAATCCAGCCGTCACCCATCATGCCGCGACCCTTTAAAACATCGGGCAGTGGAGTAATCCAGTCACAGACGTGAAAGCCAAAAATATGACCCTTTGCTCTTTGGATTTCGTCATAAACTGTCGGGTCCCACCAGACATGAAAAACATCGATAACTACACCTACGGGCGTGCCATACTGAGGAAATTCCTTATTTAGCTTTAATGCAAAATCATTAGCTTGGCCAAGCGTGACAATGACATTTCGGTCTGCTGCATACATAGGATGCAAGGGTTCTATCCCTAGCTTAATGCCGCGCTCCTGAGCATAAGGGGTAATGGTGGCTAGACCGTCATAAACCATTTGTCTTGCGCCATCAAGGTCTTTACTATGAAGACCACCGCAGACAAAGACGAGGGTATCGGTTCCTAGCGTTACGCATTCATCTATTGCTCTTAGATTATCTTCAATGCGTTTTTGGCGCTCTTCATTAGTGGCAGCGGGGAACATACCTCCCCGACAAAGGCTCGAGATTTTTATCCCGAGCTCTTTAGCAATGCGAGCACTCTCTTGAACACCTTGCGCCTGAATTTTGTCTCGCCATAAGCAAGCATAGGCAAGTTCAGCTCTGGCGCAGCCCTCGAGCGCTTCTTTGACCGTCCAATTGAACGTAGTGTACTGGTTTAAGCTTAGCCTTGAAGTGTCTTTAAACGCAGGCATCAGGCAGAGACGCTTCTTCCTTCTAAGATTTTTTTCATACGAGTAATGGCAAGCTCGGGGTCGTTGAGTAAACCAGAGGCGTCAGCGAGTTTAAAGAGTTTGACCAGATGTTCTGTAGAGCGCTTGGTTTCTAAACCGCCTACCATCTTAAAGTGATCCTGATGCCCATTTAGAAAAGCCATAAAAACAATGCCGGTCTTATAAAAAAAGGTTGGTGTTTCAAAAATGAGTCTGGATAAGGGGACAGTTGGCGCGAAAATGGCGTCATACTTGGTTTCATCGCCAGCTTCTAAGGCTTTCATAGCAGCTGCCGCGGCTGGTGCAATAGCGTCAAAAATGCCTAAAAGACCATGACTAAAGCCACTATCATCGCCCTTAATCAGCACATCATAGTTAAAATCATCTCCGGTATACATCTTGATGCTTGAGGGCAGTTTGCGCCGCATGATGATTTCTTTTTGGTCATCTAAGAGGCTCATTTTCATGCCATCAATTTTGCTTTGATTGTCATGAATGACTGCTAACATGCTGGTCATAGCGCCTTCAAAGTCAGCACTTCCCCAATAGCCTTTGAGTTTCGGGTCAAACATATCGCCAAGCCAGTGCAAAACGACAGGGTCGGCTACCTGATTTAAAACATGACCATAGACTTTTGCGTAATCATCAGGACTTTTTGCAATGGCTGCCAGTGCCCGAGAGGCCATCAGGATAATGCGACCCCCACAGCCTTCAATATGCTCGAGCTGCTCTTCATAGGCCTTTATGACATCATCTAAAGTTAAAGCGTTATAGGGTTCACTGAGTTGATCGGTGCCAGCACCGCAAGCAATGCCGCCCCCGACACTTTTGGCTTCAGCAACGGAGCGTTTAATCAGCTCCTTGGTAGCGGCCCAGTCTAGACCAAAGCCCCTTTGAGCGGTGTCCATAGCTTCAGCGACCGCAAAGCCGTAGCGCCATAAATGGTGGCGGTACGCCAGGGTTCTTTCCCAGTCTAAAATCGCGGGTTTGCCTTCACTGTTATCAGCCTTTGGGTCAGCAACGACATGGGTAGCTGCGTATAGAATGCGGCTTTTAAAGGGCTCAGTAGGGGCTTGGTAGTTGGCGGGCTCACGTAAGCGGTAGGGCTCGAGCTTCCCTGTTTCGTCAGGTAACAATATGCTTGGCATAGCTGCCTCCTAAAGTTTGAGCTCTGGCACATCAAGCCAGCGGCGTTCCTGCCAGCTTTTTAAACCTAGCTCGGCTAACTGCACGCCTTTAGCACCTTCTAAAAGGTCATAATGATAAGGCGTATCTAAGACCACATGCCTTAAAAACTCTTCCCACTGCACCTTAAAGCCATTATCAAAGTCTTGATTATTAGGTACATCTTTCCAGTCTTCATAAAAATTGATAGGGCTAGGAATGTCAGGGTTCCAAACGGGTTTAGGCGTCATGCTGCGGTGCTGAATTTTGCACTCACGCAAACCTGCCACAGCGCTACCTTCGGTGCCGTCTACCTGAAAAGAGACCAACTCATCATGGTAAACCCTGGTACACCAGCTCGAGTTGATTTGGGCCACAATGCCACCCTCAAGCTCAAACATGGCGTAAGCAGCGTCATCGGCCGTAGCATCATAGGCTTGGTTTTGCTCATCCCAGCGTTTGGGAATATGCGTGCTGCCCAGACAATTGACAGATTTTACTGAGCCAAAAATATTATCAAGTACGTAGCGCCAGTGGCAAAGCATATCAACAATGATGCCGCCACCTTCTTCTTTGCGGTAGTTCCAACTGGGGCGCTGGGCAGCTTGCCAATCACCTTCAAAGACCCAGTAACCAAACTCACCGCGCACCGATAAGATGCGACCAAAGAAGCCGCCATCAACCAATCGTTTGAGCTTTTGTAGCCCTTGTAAGTAGAGTTTGTCATGAACGGCACCGTTTTTTACGCCAGCAGCTTTGGCAAGCCTGGCAAGCTCGAGCGCGTCCTCAACACTATCGGCAATAGGCTTTTCAGTGTAAATGTGCTTACCTGCGGTAATCGCCTTTTTGATATTTTCAGCTCTTTGATGTGTCAAAACCGAATCAAAGTAAATCGTGTCCTCAGGGTTTGCCAAGCAAGCATCGAGGTCGGTACTCCAGCGTTCTACACCTACCTCTTTGGCAAGGTTTTCCATTTTTTTGGCATTGCGACCTAGCAAAATAGGATCGGGCATCAGCCTGTCGCCATTGGGTAAAGGCATACCCCCCTGATTTCTGATGGCTAAAATCGAGCGAATAAGGTGCTGATTTTTGCCCATTCTTCCGGTTACACCATTCATGATGATGCCGATACGTTGTGTCACGCTTTTCTCCTTACCATTTGGACTTTAGTACTTTGTTCAAGTTAAAGGCTTGATACTTAGGAAACGCTCGAGCCTTAACCCCACTCATCGCCTCAGTTGTTAATTACCTCGCTCATGCTAGTTAGCTCACTAAGCCATCTCAAACAATCCTCATACCAGTGAAAATCGGTATTTAAACCAAGCCCATGCCTTCCTTTTGGGTAGACATGGAGTTCAAAGGGAATGCCCTTTTCCCTTAATGCTTGCGCAAACATAAAGCTATTTTCTACAGGCACAGCTGCGTCTTCCACGGTATGCCAGATAAAACAAGGTGCGGTGCTCTCATTAACATGTTTTTCTGCTGAGACTTCGACCTGTTGAGATTTTGTTGCACCGTCTCCAAGTAAATTTTCGCGGCAGCCAGCATGGGCATAAGTTCCAGACATGGTGATGACGGGGTAGCAGAGAATGGCAAAATCAGGTTTTAAGGAAACGCTGCTTTTATACTTTTGATTAGCCACGAGCGTATGAGCTGACAAATGCCCTCCAGCAGATGAACCCATAATGCCTAGGGTTTTAATGCCAAACTCAGTAGCGCGCTTGCGAATCGTTTCTATCGCAGCCAGGGCATCCTCTAGCATTGCAGGATGTTTAAAGCCATTTGAACCCAAGCGATACGTCACCACAAAACTGCTAATGCCGTGTTGCTGAAAAAACTCAGCATAATCTTTACCTTCATGCTCAGCAAGGTTGCGGTAGCCGCCTCCAGGAAAGATAATGATGCCTGTTTTTGATGGGTTTTCAGCTGCTAAATACATATCAATTTTAGGTGCAGCACTCGTCGTTGAATTTTCTAGGTGTCCAATAATACTTTGCATATTAACCTTAACCTACGGCCTCAGTTTCTGGCAGGAGCCAAGGCGGAAGCTTTTTCCCCTTTTCCTTTAAATGGCTGGCATAAAGAAAACGGTAGACATCACTCACATAATAGTGTGGGTAACGCTTATCAGGGAGCGTATCCATAAATCCGTCCATGATGCGCTCAGCTATGGCATTATCAATGCCTGTTTCTACCTCATAATCAAAATAAATGGCTAGGTCTTTATCCTCTTCTTCAAGGATGTTTGAGACGCCAAATTGCTTAGGAAAGCGGTGAGCCGGAGAGTAGCGCTCCATTAAAAAAGTGCCTAAAGCTGCTGAATTGACATGCTCTTTATGTTGAAAAAGAAAGTTGACCGTTTGCTGGGCATCCTCTAGGGTTTCACCAGGAAAGCCAAAAAAGAAAAAGGTGTGGTTCCAGATGCCAGCTTCATAGCTTTCACGCAAGATGCGGTGCATCTGGTCAAGTTTTGTGCCTTTAATCATTTTATCCATGACAGGTTGTGAGGCACTCTCGAGCCCGTACAAAATCATGCGACAACCGCCCTCAGACATGCTGTCTAAAAGCTCTTTACTCATAACATTTTCAAACCGCGCACAGCCGCCCCAGTGAAAAGGTGTTCCCTGCTCTTTTAGTAAGGCGGAAAGACCACGCAAATTTTTAGGCGTAAATGCTTCATCTGAAAAAAGGATGTGGCGCACGCCGTACTTTTCCTTAAGAGTATGCATCTGATCTGCCAGTGCCTGTGCTTTAAGCTGACTAAAACTTTCTGCCTCGCCGTAGCCAACATTGCAAAAAGCACATTTGCCAAAATAGCAACCCCTTGCCGTGAGGAGCGGTAAGGCAGGATAGGGAGCAAGATAGCGCCCTATAGGTAAACCATCAAAGTCTGGCATGGGCACATCGGCGATATTTTCAGGTGTTTTACGCAAGGTGACTCTAATCTCTTCGCCATCTCGGTATACAAGGTTAGGCACCGAGGCTAAATCAGCGCCTGTTTCTAAGGCATTTACCAGTTTTAGTAAAGGCACTTCTCCATCAAAGACCACGGCACTATCAAAGAGTTCAAAGATGCGTGGCACTTTAGGTAATTCCTCGCGGAGCATACTGATATGAGGACCACCCACCACAATATGTGTATTAAGACCTGCTTCTTTAATCAAATGCCCAAGCGTCATACCTGCCAGCATTTGGGGCATAGAAGGAATCGAAATGCCAATGACATCGGGTTTTTCCTTAAGGATGTCTTGAAGGATGCCACGCTTATAAATGTCAATAAAAATATTGTAACGCTCATCTTTGACAAGGTTCAAAAGCTCTTTACTGTTATCTACGGGGGCAGCAGCATTGTAACTTTGCAAGTTGAGATTGGCAGGGTAAAAGGGGAGAGAGGCAAGCTCGAGCGCACTTATTACGGTTTCAAAGGCTTTTTTCCC
>JAHEBB010000550.1 GCA_024642575.1 Trueperaceae bacterium
TTGAAAAGGCAGCTGAGCTTTATCAGGGAAGCTTTTTACAAGATTTGAGTCAGCAATTCGGCAAGCTAGATGTTAGCCCTGAAATTCAGGACTGGGTTTTAGGTAAACAGGAATATTTTGCGGCGAAAGCGCAACTGGTTTTGCTCGAGCTTGCCGAAGCAAAAGAGCGGCAAAACCAGCTACCAGATGCTAAAAGGCTTGCCGAGCGCGCCTATCATATGGCAAACGCACCTGAACCCGAACCCAGCATTTTAAACCGACTTACCAACTTACTAAGAGCAACAGGGAGCGAGCTTGAAACTCAGCTTGATAGTGATGTCAAGGACAATCTCGAAGAGCTTTCCGACATAAGCCTGAAAGTCTTTTTGGCCCTTGCCCTACAAGACAAGCCCAATTTAACCATTGTCAAAAATGCCCTAAAACTCTCGCTCAGTGAG
The DNA here is from genome assembly GCA_024642575.1 of Trueperaceae bacterium. GTDB lineage: Bacteria > Deinococcota > Deinococci > Deinococcales > Trueperaceae > JAHEBB01. The sequence continues at coordinate 438 of JAHEBB010000550.1, forward strand.
CTTGACGAAGCCAGAGAAGAACTTATTTTGAACGGCCTTATTGACCCCAATACCCAGATTTTGGCAGGCGACTTAGCCAGGAATTGGCTGAGTGAGCGCCCTACCGAACGCATGCCTTTGTTGCTGACACTTGCCCGAAATACACCAGCTGAACAGGCTTATAGCCTTTATAAACGCATTTTTGAACGAACCCAGGGATTTGGCGGCATGGGAGACCTAGCCAGAGCCCGCAAGGCTTACGCTAGCGAAGCGCAAAAATATATGAACTCGCTCGATTACGCCAGCGCAGCCCAAATTTTGGCCGAAGCCAGAACGGTTGATGAGCTAATAGAAGCTGAGCCCGAACCCGAAAACTACTTTACCGAGGTTTATGCCTTGGAGAGACAAGGCTTATTTAAAGAAGCTTTAGATTTACTCAATCAGCTTAAACCTACAGAGCACACGCCAAATATGGTCGCGCTTAAATCAGTCTTACTCTGGCGCACAGGAAAAAGTAATGAAGCTGAAGAAGAGGCGAAGCTAGCCCTTAAAAGCGGTCTTGACTGGTTATGGGCAAAAGCAACCGCAAATAACACGCTAGGCTATCTGGCCTTTTCTAGAGACGAGCTTTATGATGCTGCGTCTTTTTTTAAAAAAGCTGCCAACTTGTTTTACACTCTAGGCGAAAAAAATAGATGGGTAGGAGGGCTTAACAATTACGCGACAACCCTTGATCAAATAGCTGTGGTGGCAGAAGGTAAAAATGAGGACGGACTAGAAAACCTTTTTACCGATGTAGAAACGGCCTATCAAGCTGCCCTTATTGCTCTTGAGCAAACAGGAACTGATGACTTTCTAAAAGCCAAAATATTAATAAACCGAGGCATCTTTTGGGAAGGGCGCAAAAATTGGGGCAAGGCAGAAAGTTCTTACTTAGAAGCCCAACCCTTATTAAATCAAGACAGTTCTATGGACTGGCAGGCAAGGCTTTTTTCCAATTTAGGGGTTGTTTATCTGAATCAGGGTAAGCAGGTTGAAGCTAAAAGATACTTTGCTCAAGCAGTTGATTATGCTGCTAAAGCCGGGGAATATTTAATTCAAGGCTCAGCTTTGGCAAATCTCGCTTTCATTACCAATGATTTAGAAGCTATGGAAGTCGCGCTCGAGCTGCTTGAGCAAAGCGGCAATACTGAGCGCTATGATTTTTACGTGACTGACTACATCGACATCATTAAAAAAAATCTTGAAAATGCCTTAATTGCCAATAATTTAAGACAAGCTCAGCGCCTATTTAAAAAGCTAGGTGAGCTTTATGAAAAGCAAAACTATAAAAAAGGCATATCAAAAATTCAAGATGCTCTGAGTGCTCTCGCCCAACTTAATAACCTAAAAGAAAATAAGGCTATATTTTTAGCTTTTGTTGAAAACAATAATCGTGCCCCAGAGATTCCCAAGCATAGCAATTAATACCAAACTGACGATGGTATAATGAATCCAAATTTAATGATAAAGGTCACTGTTTCCTTAGTAATGTTTATTCATTCGTCATTCCGCCTTTAGCCCCAGCGAAGGCTGGGGGAGGCTGGAATCCATACCCTAGAGTTAGCATAAAACGCCATTAATTATTCTTAGTGAATCTTAGAAAGACTATAATATCTTTTTTGACGCCAAAATCTGTAAACAGAGCATAGCCTCAAGCAAGGTGCGTTAAGACATTCTATTAGCTTACCTTTTAGCTTGTTAAGACCTTGTTAAGACCTCCTTGGTAGGCTTTTAACTATGGAGAAAGGATGCTAAAGTACTTGCTAAACATCTATAGGAAATACACCTCTTCAGATGAGGCTCATCAATCACCGCATTATGAGAAAATAATGGTTATCGTAGGCATAAACAAAAATAGACGGTTAAACAGACCCCTAGGAGGTAAAATGCGGATACTTAGTTGGATTATACTTATTGGCTTGCTGAGCGCCTGTACCCATGCGGCATTAGATATCACAGAGAATGACTTTGAGACCACCGCCATTACAGGCATTGCCTGGGGAGAACAAATTCAGGTTAATAGCAATATTATTTCTGCAACTAAGCCTGTAAGCCTTCAATATAAAATTGGCACTGGGCCTTTACAAACGCTTTCGCCTATTTACAAAAATAATGGCGTTGTTGTCTTTAGCTTACCTGAATCACCAAGTCTACCTGCTTTACCCAGTTTTACAGCCCCCTACAAGATTTCTCAAAGCCAATATGATGTAGTGCCAAGTCAAACGCAGCAGAATAAGTATAAAAATAGAGGCATTGTTACAGTTACTATTAGTTCGGCAGGAAAAAGTATAAACCGCAATTATCAACCTTTTGGCTCGGTGGAAGCTGGTCAGCTTACGGTTATGGTTGAGAGTTCTAACTGTGCTACCTTCCAAACTCAACTAAGTTCTTTAGCTTATAGCCTCATTGATACCGTATCGACTGGCGACCTCTGTTACGCCACGGTTGGTTTTACGACCAAGGGTACGCAGCAAGCGCTTAACCAGCTTCAGGCCACCTTGAACTACCCTAATATTTGGATTGATAAAAATACTATTGAAACCCTTGACCCACCTGCGGGCTCGAGAGGCTTTGACCCCAGCTGCGACCAGATTATTAACTGGCTTGACCCCTCTGCCAGCGGCTACACCCTGCTTAGCCCAAATAACTTACTGAGTGCTACCAATGCAACAAGCGCTCAGGCAGCAGGTGTAAGGGGTGCTGGTATCAATATTTTTCTGATTGGCGGCGGTATAGATGCCAACGATCAATTTGAATGCCTGGATGCTCAGGGCAACCTAATTTTTGAAGATCATGACACCCATGTTGCTGAAATTATTAGCACTCTTGCGCCCGATGCCTATATAGAAGAAAGAATTGTTTGTGACGCTGCTGGTAATTGCCTAACCTCAGAAATCGTTAAGGCGCTTTTAGATATTAAATCGGTTGCTCAGACCAATGTTGGCAAAGACCTCATCAATATGAGTCTTGGTGGACCTTTACCAAGTACCGTTTTAGAGCATGCCTTAGAACTTATTGAATCAGGCATTACCGTCATAACATCAAACGGCAATTCCCCCTTCTC